>JAKDLE010000212.1 GCA_030453005.1 Pseudonocardia sp.
GGTCGGTCGGCGCCGACGGTAGGGCTCAGGGGCGGCGGCGGCGCAGCAGCAGCCGCCCGCCGAGCACGCCCGCCACCGCGCCCACACCGAGGAGCCCGGCGGTCGTGGCGCCGTCGGGACCTCGCCGCACGGTGACCTCGGAGTGGATCACCGCCGGGCCGGGGACCTCGACGGGCTCCTCCTCCTCGTTGTCCTCGGCGGTCGCCGCCCAGGCCGTGACGAACAGGATGAACCGGGAGGCGAAGAACGCGAACACGAGCAGACCGATGAACGGGCCGATCAGCTGGCCGCTCGGCGAGTCCGTGACGACGGTCAGGTAGACCGCCATGACCTGCTTGAGGAGCTCGAAGCCGACGGCGCCCAGCACCGCCGCCTTCGCCGCGCTGCGCAGTGTGGCGTGCCTGCGCGGCAGCCGAGCGATCACCCACAGGAAGATCAGCCAGTTGGCGACGAGGCCGAGCACGACGCCGAGCACACCCAACAGGAAGATCGCCCAGCCCTCGTCGGCGAGACCCACGAACCCGAGCACCGTCTCGGCGAAGGCCGACGCCACCCCGGTGATCGCGAACGACCCGACGAGCGCCAGCCCGAGGCCGAGCAGCGTGAGCAGGTCGAACAGCGTCTTCTTGAGCAGCGGCGGAGTCTCCGGCACCTGGCCCCACTGCGCCGAGAGCGCCTCCCGCAGGTTCGACATCCAGCCGATCCCGGTGTACAGCGCGCCGAGCAGGCCGATGACCCCGAGCGTGCCGCGGTTCTCGATCGCGTCCGCGACGACGGGGTCGATCAGCCGGCCGAGCCCCGCGGGCAGGTTGGCCGCGATGCCCTCCTGCAGCTCGGTCAGCAGCTCCGGCCGGAGGAACAACACGTACCCGGCCACGGCGAACGCCAGGAGGATCAGCGGCACCAGCGACAGGACGCTGAAGTAGGTGACCGCCGCGGCATAGTGGTCGCCGTGGCGCTCGGTGTAGCGGGCCCCGGCCCGGACGAAGTGGTCGAGCCAGCCGTACCTGGCCCGCAGCTGCTCGAACTTCGTGGGCTGGGCGGGCTGCTCCTCCGCGCCCGCCCGGGCACGGACGTCCCGGGCGTCCTCGTCGACGGAGACGGCCACGGCGTCAACACCTCTATCCGGTCGGGGGCAGGAACCCGATCCTCTCGTGGACGGCCGCCAGCGTCACGCAGGCGACGTCGCGCGCCCGGGTGGCTCCGCGGGCGAGCACCCGATCGAGTTCGGCCGGGTCGTCCAGGTAGCCCTGTACCCGTTGGGCGAGGGGCCCGGTGAAATCCGCGACGATCTCGGCCAGGTCCTTCTTCAGGTCGCCGTAGCCGCGGCCCGCGTAGTCGCCCTCCAGCTCGCCGATCGTGCGCCCGGACAGTGCCGAGTGGATCGTCAGCAGGTTGGACACGCCCGCCTTGGCCCCGGGGTCGAACCGGATCTCCCGCTCGGCGTCGGTGACGGCGGAGCGGATCTTCTTCGCGCTGACCTTCGGGTCGTCGAGCAGGTTGACGATGCCGGCCGGGCTGGAGCCGGACTTGCTCATCTTCGCCGTCGGGTCCTGCAGGTCCTGGATCTTCGCCGTGCCGGCGAGGATGTAGGGCTCGGGCACCGTCAGCGCTCGGCCGAAGCGGGAGTTGAAGCGCTGGGCGAGGTCGCGGGTGAGCTCCACGTGCTGGCGCTGGTCCTCGCCGACGGGGACGCGGTCGGCCTGGTAGAGCAGTAGGTCTGCGGCCTGCAGTATCGGGTAGGTGAACAGGCCGACGGTGGCCCGCTCGGCCGTCTGCCTCGCCGACTTGTCCTTGAACTGCGTCATCCGGCTCGCCTCGCCGAACCCGGTGAGACAGCCCAGGATCCATTCCAGCTGGGCGTGCTCGGGCACGTGCGACTGCACGAACACGGTGCAGCGCTCGGGGTCGAGGCCGAGCGCGAGCAGCTGCGCGACGGCGTTGCGGGTGCGGTCGGCGAGCGTCCGCGGGTCGTGCTCGACGGTGATCGCGTGCAGGTCGGGCACGAAGTAGAACGCGTCGTGGTCGTCCTGCAGGGCCACCCACTGTGCGACCGCGCCGAGGTAGTTGCCGAGGTGGAACGAGTCCGCGGTGGGCTGGATGCCGGACAGCACCCGCGGGCGGCGGTCGGTGGGCGTGGTCATGGACCGATCCTCCCAGCAGCGGCCGACCGGTACTCCACCACCCGCGGGTCGGGGTCTGCGAGGGCCGGCTACCCCGGCCCGTGCGAGCTCTCGTCGGGCTCGGGCTCGGCGGTGTCGGACGCTCGGACCACGTCGACCGTGCCGTTCTCCAGGTCGATCGGCCCGAGCCGCCACGGCTGGCCCTCGCCGGACTCGCCGCCCTCGTCGCTGATCTCCGGGCCGGGAAACAGACTGCCGAGCACACCCATGCCTCCACGGTAGCCCGCTGAGCGAACGGCACTCTCGCCCAACCAGGCTGGGTGAGAGTGCCGCTCGCTCGGCTCAGGCGGGGGTGAGCGGGAGCAGGCGGGGCGCCGCGCCCGCGGCGGGCTCCAGGCGCTCCACCGGCTCCGCGTAGGTGGTGGAGCGCTGGCGCACCGGGCGGCCTGCCGCTGCCGCGATCGCCGTCAGCTCGACCACCGTGCGGGCCGAGCCGTTCTCCGAGCCCGCCATCCGGCTGATCGTCTCCTCCATGAGGGTGCCGCCCATGTCGTCGGCGCCGCCGCGCAGGATGTCGGCCGAGAGGTCGTCGCCGAGCTTCACCCACGAGCACTGGACGTGGTCGATGCGCCCGTGCAGGGCGAGGCGGGCGAAGGCGTGGACGGCGCGGTTGTCGCGCTCGGTGGGGCCGGGGCGGGCGAGCCCGGCCAGGTAGATCGGCGCGTTGTGGTGCACGAACGGCAGCGGCACGAACTCGGTGAAGCCGCTCGCCCCATGAGTCAGCGCAGCGTCCTGCTGTGCGGCGAGCGTGCGCAGGTGGCCGAGCCAGTGCCGCGGCTCGTCGACGTGGCCGTACATCATCGTCGACGAGCTCGGGATGCCCAGGCGATGGGCGGTGCCCACCACGTCGAGCCACTGCGACGCGGGCAGCTTGCCCTTCGTGAGCACCCAGCGCACCTCGTCGTCGAGGATCTCCGCGGCGGTGCCGGGGATCGAGCCCAGCCCGGCGTCGCGCAGCTCGGTGAGCCACTCGGAGATGGAGACGCCCGCCTTGGCCGCCGCGCTCACGATCTCCATCGGCGAGAAGGCGTGCACGTGCATGCCGGGGACGGCGGCCTTCACCGCCCGCACGAGGTCGGCGTAGAAGGTGACGGGCAGCTGCGGGTCGATGCCGCCCTGCATGCACACCTCGGTGGCGCCGTCGCGGGCCGCCTCCACCGCCCGGGCGGCGATCTCGTCGAGCGACAGGCGGAACGCGTCGGCGTCGCGCTCCCGCTGGGCGAACGCGCAGAACCGGCAGCCGACGTAGCAGACGTTCGAGAAGTTGATGTTGCGGTTGACGACGTAGGTGACCTCGTCGCCCACGACGTCGCGGCGCACGTCGTCGGCGATCCGGGTCAGCTCCTCCAGCGCCTGGTGCGTGCAGGTGAGCAGAGCAAGGGCCGCGTCGTGGTGCGCCGGGTCGAGCAGCGTCGCCGGGTCGGAGGCGGCGAGCGCGAGGCCCGCGCGGACGTCGGAGTCGAGCCGGACGGGTGCCGCCTGCCGGTGCGACGCCAGCTCCTCCTTCAGCGACTCCCAGTCGCCGTAGACCGACTCGAAGTCGCCACGCCGGTCGCTGGTGCGCCCGAGCGTGTCGATCGAGGAGTTCAGGTCGGTGCGGCCCGAGGACTCGAACCCGCCGTCGGGCTCCTGCCACGGCCTGCCCTCGACGACGGCGTTCTCGTTCGCCAGCCCGTTCCCGTCGGCGAGCGCGGCGACGTGGGCGTGCAGCCGGGTGTCGATCCACGGCGACCCGGCGAGCACGAACCTCGGGTACACCGTGAGCCGCTCCCGCAGGGTGAACCGGGACTCACGAGTGCGGGTGGCCAGCTCGTCGATGGCCGGCCAGGGCCGTTCGGGGTTGACGTGGTCGGCGGTGACGGGCGAGACGCCACCCCAGTCGTCGATGCCTGCGCGCAGCATCAGCTCGAACTCGTCGCCCACCAGGTTCGGCGGGGCCTGCACGCGCATCCTCGGCCCGAGCACGACCCGGGTGACGGCGATCGCGGCGGCGAGGTCGGTCAGCGAGGCGTCGGGGTCGTCGCGCATCGCGGTGTCGGGCTTCGCCCGGAAGTTCTGGCCGATCACCGCCTGGATGTGCCCGTGGGCCCGCGACGCCGCCCGGATCGCGAAGATCGACTCGGCCCTCTCCACCCGGTTCTCCCCGATCCCGATCAGGATCCCCGTCGTGAACGGGACACCCACGCGCCCGGCCTCGGTGAGGGTGCGCAGCCGGACCGCGGGCTCCTTGTCGGGGCTGCCGTAGTGCGGCCCACCGGGCTCGCTCCACAGCCGGGTGGCCGTGGTCTCCAGCATCATCCCCATGCTCGGCGCGACGGGCTTGAGCCGCGTGAGCTCCTCCCAGCTCAGTACGCCCGGGTTGAGGTGCGGCAGCAGCCCGGTCTCCTCCAGCACGGCGACGGCGCAGGCCCGGACGTAGTCCAGGGTGGAGTCGTAGCCGCGGGCGTCGAGCCACTCACGGGCGGCGGGCCAGCGCTCCTCGGGCCGGTCGCCGAGGGTGAACAGCGCCTCCTTGCACCCGGCCGCGGCCCCGGCTCGGGCGATCTCCAGTACCTCGTCGCGCTCCAGGAACGCGGCGGGCAGCCGGTGCGGCACGGTGGCGAACGTGCAGTAGTGGCAGCGGTCGCGGCACAGCCGCGTCAACGGGATGAACACCTTGCGCGAGTAGGTGACGACACCCGGGCGGCCCGCGGCCACCAGGCCGGCGTCCCGTACGCGGGACGCCGCGGCCAGCAGTTCGTCGAGATGGTCACCACGGGCGGCGAGCAGGACGGCGGCCTCGGCGACGTCGAGCGTCACACCGTCGCGAACCCGCCGCAACGCCCGCCGGAGGGCGGCGTCCGTGGGGGTGGTCTCGGGGATCTGGTCGGCCATACCCGAGACAGTATGTCGCCGACCCCGGCGGCGGCGAGGAGGCCGCCTGCCCGGTCTCGCCTGCCGTCGCCGTGTCGGTGACAGCGGCGCGACGGTGGCAGCGTCGCGACGGAGACGAGTCGGGAACGGAGACGAGTCGCGAGACGGAGACGGTGAGCGTCACTCACCCCACGTCGGCGGGCTTCCCGCCCGTGACGGCCACCAGCTCGGCGAACGTCGTGGGGAACACCGCGTGCGCGACGCCCCCGCCCACCCACACCTCGTCGTGGGCCGCCAGTGCTCGGTCCACCAGCGTGCGCAGCGGCGCCGGGTGCCCCACCGGTGCGACGCCGCCGCTCGTCTGCCCGGTGGCCGCGCGCACGAACTCCGCCGACGCCCGTCGCACACGCTTCGCCCCCACGAGCGCGGCCACCTTCCCGGTGTCGACGCGGTGCGCGCCGGAGGTGAGGACGAGTAGCGGGACGCCGTCGGAGTCGAAGACCAGCGAGTTCGCGATCTGGCCGACCTCGACGTCCAGGGCCGCGGCCGCCGCCGCCGCGGTGCTGACGGCGTCGGGCAGCACCCGCAGGCGCGCAACGCGGTCGGGGTCGGCGCCCGCGGCACGCAGGGCGGTGGTCACGAGCTCGACGGTGCGGTGCACGGTGGTCACCCCGCCATCCTCCCGGTGGCGGAGGCGACGGTGACGGGGGCGTGGTCGGACCAGCGTTTTCCGTGGCTCGGTGCCCGCTTCACCACCGCCGACGTGGCGCGGGCGGCGAGACCCGCCGTCGCGATGTGGTGGTCGATGCGCCGGCACGCCCGCTCGTGGGGCAGGACGCCGGAGCTGCGGTGAGTTGCCCGGGTGGTT
>JAKDLE010000213.1 GCA_030453005.1 Pseudonocardia sp.
GATGATGGCGTGCAGACTGTCGGACGAAGCCTTGCCGAGGACGAACCGGCCGGCCGACACCATCGTGAGCAGTGTCCGTGCCGACTCGACGAGGTTGAGCACCTGCCGTTCGTCGCCGAGCCGGTGCCCACCGACGGTCACGCCGTCGATCAACGTCATGACCTCGGGAAACGTGAACGGGTTCCCTTCGAGCACCGCTGCATCCCAGACGAACGCAGGCAACGCCTTGCGGTAGCGGAAGACGGCGCGCTCGACCGAGTGCTCCGGGACGGCGGTGGGTAGGGCTGAGCGGTCCCAGCGGAATCCCAGGGCGACGAACACGTCCGTGTCGTTCATGTGATCCGTCCTCTCGCTGAGGAGGACGATACTGAGGAGGACGATACTCATCCACGAACCGCCCCCGCGGGTCCTCGACCGCCCGACGCGGCGGGGTAGAGACCGGACGCGTGCGCCATGTGGTGGGTGGCCAGCGGCTCGAGCGAGCCGTCGCAAGGTCATCCAGTGGCCGACCAGCTCGCGATGATCGCCGAGTGCTCCAGAGGACCGGGCACCCGACCTGGTCCGAGTCCTCGACGCGGTCGTCGATGCCCCCGTGGACCGGAAGGTTGCGAAAGACCCGCCAGGCCACGAGGTTGGCCCGCAGGGTCTGCGACGGTACGGCCAGCACCACGGCGTCGACCCCGTCCAGCGCGGTGGCAGCGTCGGCAGCTCGATGCGGGGCAGGTAGTCGGGGTTGGCGTGCGACCCGTTGGCCCGGTCGCCTGGCCCAGATCACGGCGTCGCGTCCGACGTCGGCCGGCACCTTCGCGAACGCGCCTGCCGCCCGTACACGCCCCGGTCCCGTCCCCGGCCACGGCGACGAGTCCTCCGTTCGGCGAACGGGACGGGGCTCGGGACGGGGTGTCACTCGATCTCCCGCGGATGCCCGGTTCCGGCGTAGGTGAGCCACACGGTTCGGGTCTCGTCGTCGATCAGGTACCAGATGCGCCCGCCACCGGTCACCTCGTACTGCCGTTGTTCACGCACCGCGCGCCTCCTGGCGGGGATGCAGCGGGCAGGGTGACCACCAGCTCCCAGGTTACTCCGGACGGGGAGTGCGGCTGATCAGCTCCTTGCCCATCTCCGCCGCTGAGAGGCCCTCGTTGCAGACGCGGCGTACCGCGTCGGCGATCGGGAGCTCCACTCCGTTCCGCTCCCCGAGCTCGCAGATCGACGAGCACGACTTGACGCCCTCGGCCACGCCGTGGCTGGCCGCCTGCGCGTGGGCGAGTGTCTCGCCCCGGCCTAGGCGTTCGCCGAAGGTGCGGTTGCGCGACAGCGGCGACGAGCAGGTCGCCACCAGGTCGCCCAGCCCGGCGAGCCCGGCGAACGTCATCGGGTCGGCGCCCAGCGCCACCCCCAACCGGGCGGTCTCCGCGAGCCCGCGGGTGATCAGCGACGCGCGGGTGTTGTCGCCGAACCCCATCCCGGCGGCGATCCCGCAGGCCAGGGCGATGACGTTCTTGCCCGCCCCGCCGAGCTCGCAGCCCACCACGTCGGTGTTGGTGTAGGAGCGGAAGTAGCCGGTGGTGCACGCCTGCTGCAGCGCGACGGCACGGTCGTGGTCACGGCACGCGATCACCGTGGCGGTGGGCTCGCCCGCCGCGATCTCGGCCGCCAGGTTGGGCCCCGAGACCACCGCGACCTGGTTGTCGGGCACGCCCGCGACCTCCACCACCACCTCGCTCATCCGCTTGAGCGTGCCCAGCTCCACGCCCTTCGCCAGGCTGACGAGCGTGCGCCCCGCCGGGAGCAGCCCGCGCCAGTTGGCGAGGTTGGCCCGCAGGGTCTGCGACGGCACCGCGAGCACCACGGCGTCGACACCGTCCAGCGCGGCCGCGGCGTTGGTGGACGCCGTGACCAGCGCCGGGAGCTCGATGCCGGGCAGGTAGTCGGGGTTGGCGTGTCGGTCGTTGATCGACGCCGCCACGTCCGGCCGCCTGGCCCAGACCACGGCTTCGCGTCCGGCGTCGGCCAGCACCTTCGCGAAGGCGGTGCCCCAGGAACCCGCCCCCAGCACGGCCACCCGGCGGACCGTCATGCCGGCGCCCCGCCGAGCGAACGGCACTCTCGGTCGACGTCATTGGCCGAGAGTGCCGCTCGCTCACTCGGCGAGGGAGCCGGATGCGCGGTCACGAGGCCCGCCGGAAGAACGCGGACGGCGCGGGTTCGTCGCGGACGTCGGCCAGCAGGTCGCGCACCCGCGTCATCAGCAGGTCGGTGACCTCCCGCAGCAGCGCCGCGTCGACGGGCCGTCCGCGGTAGGCCGAGAGATCCACGGGCTCGCCGCAGCGCACGGTGATCGGGCCGCGCGGGAACGGCCGGAACCTCTTGTTGTAGGCGTCGAGCACCCGGTTGGTGCCCCAGTGCACCATCGGCACGACCGGCACGTCGGCGGTGAGCGCGAGCCGGGCCACGCCGGTGCGCGAGTGCATAGGCCAGCCGTCGGGATCGCGGGTGATGGTGCCCTCCGGGTAGATGATGACGATCTTGCCCTCCCGCAGGGCGTCGGTGCCCTCGCGGAGGCTCTGCTGGGCGTCGGCCGAGTCGCGGTACACCGGGATCTGCCCGCTGCCCGCCAGCGCGCGCCCGAGCACCGGGGTGCTCCACAGGCTGTGCTTGGCCAGGAACCGCGGCACCCGGCGCGAGCGGTGCACGATCAGCCCGGAGTAGATCGGGTCGAGGTGCGAGACGTGGTTGGCCACGAGGAGCGCACCTCCGTGGCCGGGCGCCGGGATGTGTTCGGTGCCCTCGAACCGGCCGCGACCGGTCACCCAGCCGATCGGGTAGAAGAACACCGCGCAGAACGCGATCCAGAAGCCCTGCTTCTCACGCCGCACCCACGACCTCCTCATCTCGACGGCCGAGTCTCCCTGTTGGAAGGATCCAGGTCCACTCACCCACCTTCCGTGGATCTTTTTTCCCCGTCCGGGGCAACCCCTGCCGGGCCGGCGCGTCGTTAGGGGTGATGAGACTTCTGGCTCCCCGGCACAGACGCGAAGGACAGTGATGACGGCCGCAGTGCAGACCGCCAGCCTGACGACCCACCTGCGCGCCCCGACGCGCCCGCTACGCCTGGTCGAGGACCCGGACACCGTCGTCCTCACGCCCGTGCGCCCGCAGGCGGTCGTGCCCGACGAGGTGCAGCCCGCGGCGCGTGTGGCACGCGGCCTCGTCGGTGCGGCCAAGGCTGTGTCCGACGTCACGGTCGCCGCCGTGCTGCTGCTGCTGGCCGCGCCGGTGCTGCTCGCCGTCGCTCTCGCGGTCCGCCTCGACGGGGGTCCGGCGTTCTTCCTGCAGAAGCGGGTCGGCCGCGGCGGAGCCGAGTTCCGGATGGTCAAGTTCCGGTCGATGGTCGTCGACGCCGAGCACGTCCGGGCGCTGCTGGAGTCCGTCGACGAGGGCGCGGGCCCGCTGTTCAAGATGCGCCGCGACCCACGGATCACCCGGGTCGGCGCGCTGCTGCGCCGCTACTCCCTCGACGAGCTGCCGCAGCTGTTCAACGTGCTGGCCGGGCAGATGTCGTTGATCGGGCCGCGTCCGCCCCTGCCCCGGGAGGTCGCCACCTACACGCGCCGGGAGCACCGCCGCCTGGCGGTGAAGCCGGGCATGACGGGGCTGTGGCAGGTCAGTGGCCGCAGCGACCTGTCGTGGGAGGAGTCGATCAAGCTCGACCTGCGCTACGTCGACGAGTGGAACCTCGGCATGGAGGCCCGGATCATCGCGGGCACGGCCCGTGCCGTCCTCGGCGGCCGCGGCGCCTACTGACCGCCGAGTTTGCCGATCCCCGCGCCGAGTTTGCCGATCCCCGCGCCGAGTTTGCCGATCCCCGCCGCCGAGTTTGCGGATCCCCGCGGCGAGTTTGCCGATCCCCGCGGCGAGTTTGCCGATCCGGCACGGTGGGACGATGGTCGGGTGGACCTGATCGTGCCGGTCAAACGGCTGGACGCGGCGAAGTCGCGGTTGCGGGGCGCGGCCGACCGCGGAGCCTGCGACGAGGCCGCCCACGCCCGCCTCGCGCTGGCCCTGGCCCACGACACCGTGGCCGCCGTCCGGGCGGCCCGCCACGTGCGGCGGGTGCTGGTCGTCACCTCCGACCCGGTCGTGGCCGCGGAGTTCGCGGCCGTCGGCGTCGAGGTGGCGTCGGACGGTCCGCTGCCGGGCCTCAACGCCGCCTACGCCCGGGGCGCGGCGCTCCTGCGGGAGCGCGATCGGTGTGCCCCCGTAGCCGCCCTGCAGGCCGACCTGCCCGCGCTGCGCCCCTCCGAGCTCGACGCCGCGATCACCGGGGCGTGCGCGGCGTTCACCGACAACGCCCGCCGCGCGTTCTGCGTCGACGCCGGGGGCACGGGCACCACCCTGCTGCTGGCGGCGGGCGGGGTACCGCTCGATCCGCGGTTCGGGATCGGCTCGGCGCTGCGCCACGCCCGCTCCGGCGCGGTCGCGCTGCCCGGCGCCTGGCCGGGCCTGCGGCGTGACGTGGACACCTCCGAGGACCTGCGTACGGCGGTCGACCTCGGCCTGGGCGAGCACACCCGCGCCGTGCTCGCCCCATGCCCCCGAGCGTGACTACCTTGCAGAGTGCATTGACACTTATGCTGTGTGCATGTCCTCGCCGTTGCAGATCAGGAATGTCCCGGCCGAGACGCGGCGCGCGCTCAAGGCACGGGCCGCGGCGCGCGGTGAGTCCCTCAACTCCTACCTGCTGGATCTCGTGCAGCGGGAGGTCGCGCGCCCCTCGGTGGCGGAGGTCCTCGACCGGGCGGCGCGCCGTGCCGAGCGGGCCACCGCGTCGGCACTCGACGTGATCACCGCCGAACGTGCCGAGCGGGACGCCCGCCGTTGATCGTCGTCGACAGCGCCGTCGTCGTCGACGCCCTCACCGCCGCACCCGGCACGGAGGGTCTGCGCGCCAGACTCGCCACCGAGGAGCTCCACGCGCCGACCCTGCTCGACTACGAGGTGGTGTCCGCCGTCCGCGGGTTGACCTTGGGCGGGCACCTCGGAGCGGGGCGCGCGGAGGACGTCCTCACCGACCTCGACGACCTGCACATGTACCGCTGGCCCTCGGTGGACCCGCTGCGCAGGCGGTCCGTGCAGCTCCGGAACAACGTCTCGGCCTATGACGCCGCGTATGTGGCACTGGCGGAGGCACTGGAGTGCCCCCTGCTGACCAGGGACGGTCGTCTCGCCCGGTCCGTCGGCCACCGCGCGCGCATCGACGTCTGCTGAGCCCGGCGCCTCGGAGCCTGCGGATCACGGACCGACCGCGGGCGGCGGACACGAGCACGCCCGTGTCGAGGATCAGTCGCGCCACGGATCCTCGACCCGCCCGACTCCGGCACGGCCTGCCTCGACGGTCGCCTCGAACTCGTCGTCGATCCCGAGCCTCCCGCCCCACTCACGGAACACCGCAGCCCCGTTCGCGCGGGGGCGGGCACGATGAGCGCCACACGTCGTCCACTGCGGGTGACGGCGATCGTCTCCCCCTGCTCGGCCTGGTCGAGCACGGCGGCGAGATTCCTCGACATCTCGGAGGTCGACATCTCACGCATCTGATCAGATTATCTGATCGTCGAGGCGGCTGTCAGTGTCTCGGAGTTCACCCGACTGTCGTCGGACGGAGCGAACGAGCGACTGACGGGTGCGTAACAATGCCCTCGTGGGTGATGACGTGAGTGGCTCCGGACTCCCCGAGACGACGTCGGACGGTCCGCGGCGGGCCGGGCGGGCGCAGGGCGCGCCGCGGCGGGCACCCGGGCGGGAGCACGCCGCGGCTCGTCCGGTGAACGGCCGGGCCACGGCCACCGCGGACGTGGGCGCCTCGTTCCCCTCCGAGCCCGGCCCGGCCGCCCCCGCG
>JAKDLE010000214.1 GCA_030453005.1 Pseudonocardia sp.
GTACGGCAGCGGCTGGTCGTGCACGGCACCGGGGACGTCAGTCTCGACCCGCGGTACGTGCCCGCCCTGCGGACGTACGGGTACGCCTACGCCTGGTCGGGCCTCCACGACCTGTTCACCGGCGACGACCTGACGGTGGTCAACCTGGAGTGCCCGGTGTCGAACCGCGGGACGCGGGCACCGCGGGAGTTCGCCTTCCGCTGCGACCCGGCCGCCCTGCCCGCCGCCCGGGAGGCGGGCGTCGACGTGGCGAACCTGGCCAACGACCACAGCGGCGACTACGGCCCCGTCGCGCTGCTCGACTCCGTGGCGCACACGCGGGCCGCAGGCGTCGAGCCGGTCGGCGTCGGAGCCGACGTCGAGGCGGCGAACACCGCGGTGGTCGTCGAGCGCGGCGGCTGGCGGATCGCGGTCCACGCAGGCAGGCCGATCGCCTGGGGCCTGGGCAACGGCGTCTGGCCGACGCGCTCGGACGCAGGCTCGACCACCGCCGTGGCGCGGTTCGTCGTCGAACCCGACGGCGCGGTGCACGGCTGCCTGCTGCCCGCGCGGATCGTCTCGCCGGGCCACCCGGTGCTCACCGCCCCCCGCGCCTGCCCGTAGGAGGATGCGCCTCTACCGGCCGGGGACGGGCTTCCCGCTGAACACGTACTTCTGCGCCAACGCCACCGGGTCGTAGGTCGCCGCCACGGGCACCTCGGCGGTGACGGTGACCGGCCGCGACTGCACGATGCACACCGGGTCGCCCGCCCGGCGGTGCCGGGAGATGACCCACTCGACGTCCACCGGGTAGCCGTAGTGCTCCTCGATGGACGTCACCGCGGCGGCGACGGCCGCGATCTGCTCGTCGTCGAGCACCCGCCGGTCGGCCAGCTTGGCGGGCATGTCGATCTCGGTGACGCGGCCGTCGGCGAAGTCGAAGGCCGACACCACCGTCTTGTGCGCGACGTCGTATTTGAGCAGCCGTCCGTCGGCCTTGCCCACCTCGACGTGGTCGGGGTTGACCAGGCCCTGCACGATCGCCTCGCCCCACCCCCAACTCGTCTCGATGACGATCCGGTCCGGCTTGCCGGTGACCGGGTGCACCGAGAACGCCACGCCGGACGCACGGGCGTGGATCAGCTCGATCACGCCCACCGCGATGGGCATCGCGTGGTGGGAGATGCCCTTGCGCAGCCGGTAGGCCAGGGCCCGGCCGGTGAACAACGACCCCCAGCACGCCCGCACCGCGTCGATCACGCGCTGCGGGCCCGACACCCCGAGGTAGGTGTCGAAGATCCCGGCGAACGAGGCGTCCGCGGCGTCCTCACCGGTGGCCGAGGAGCGCACCGCCGTGGGCACGTTGACGTCCACGCAGCGCAGGCACAGCTCCTCGTAGGCCTCGGTGATCTCCGCGGCCAGATCGTCGGACATCGGGATGGACTCGAACAGCGCCCGGATCCGCGCCGAGGCGTCCTCCACCGACGCGTCGGACGGTTCCGTTCCGAGCCAGGAGATCACCTCCTCGATCCGGGCGTCCAGGCCCGACTCGGTGCAGTGGCGCCGGTAGGCGTCGACGGTGACGGCGAACCCCTGGGGCACCTCCACCCCGGCCCGGTGCAGCTCGGTGAGCCGCCCCATCTTCGACCCGGCGGCGGCCACGGCCCGCGCCGGGTCGACCTCGTCGACCCAGACGACCGAGTGCGGCTCGCCGGGGCGGGTATCGGATGTCGAGTCCGCTGCCACGAGTACCCCTTCGCTCACTGCTCGGTGCCCGCCAGGTCGGCCGCCCGCTTCAGGATGGTGACCCGGCCGTTCGTGCCGTCCACCTCGACCTCGTCGCCGTCCTTGATCGCCAGGGTGGCGATGCCGATGGCGGTGACGGTCGGCACGCCGTACTCACGACCGACGATGGCCGCGTGGCTGAGCATGCCACCGCCGTCGCAGGCCGCGCCCGCGATCTTGCCGAACGCCGCCGTCCAGCTCGGCGACGTCGACTCGCACACCAGGATCGAGCCGGGCTCCAGGCGGTGCATGTCGTCGCTGCTCTGCAGGACCCGTGCGGTGCCGGTGGCCACGCCCTTCGCGGCGGCGACCCCGTTCAGCACGGTCTCCTCGGCGGCGTTCGGGTTCTGCACGGCCCGGATCGACGCGGGGTTCAGGCCGAAGATCTCGATCAGCACCGGGTCCTCGACGGTGTCCGGGACGGTGCCGAGCACCTTGGGCATCGAGCCGCGCAGTGCCCCCCAGTGGTCGAAGTACTGGCGGCGGTCCTTCACCAGGCTCTTGAGCTCCCCCTGGTAGGGGGAGCCCGCGGCCACGGCCTGCACCTCCGGCCAGAACAGGTAGAGCATGTCGTCGCGGCCGTCCGCGCCGACCCGGCTCGCCAGCTCCTGGGCGACCCTCCGCAGCGGGATCATGACCTTGAGGTCGATGTAGTAGTTGTGGTCGTCCTGCCACCAGGGGAAGTTCGCCTCCTGGTTGGAGCTCAGCCCGGCGTCGAAGACCGCCTGCTCCTCCTTCGTCAGCCCGGAGCGCGCGGTGTCGATCGCGTCGTCCCGCTCGGCGAGCGCGTTGCGCACGGCGGCCGCGAAGTCGTGGTCCTCCTCCTGCAGGACGAAACTTTTGATCATGTCGAGCGGGATCGTGTTGTCCTCGATCCAGCTCGGGACACCGACGTCGCAGGTGGCCTCCTGGCGGTGGCCGTAGACCTGGAGGAAGTCGTCGAAGTCGGTGAGCCACTGCGACGCCGAACCGCCGTGGGCCGAGAGCGCGGTGCGGATGTCGTTGCCGGAGTTGTCCTCGAACACCTGGCGCAGTCCGGCGCGCTTGGCCGCGGACGCGAGCGCGGCCAGTCCGCGGTCGGTCTCCATGATCTTGGTGTCCTCGCCCTGGAGGAACTTGCCGATGTCGGCGGTGTCGATCCCCATCTCGGCGCAGGCGCCGTAGAAGCCCAGGAAGTTCACCAGCAGCGGGTACATCACCCCGAAGTGGATCTCCATGGAGCGCTGGTGGTAGCGACGGGCCTGGGTGAGCAGCACCGGGAGGTCACCGGTGGGGACGGCCGTGAGGTCGAGGCCGTGGAAGTGGTCCCAGGTGGCCTCGAGCTCGTCGCGGCCCGCCTCCCACGTCTGACGGTAGGTGGCGAGGAACCGCGGGAGGTTCGTGCCGAGCCGCTGCGCGCGGGCACCGACCTGGCGGGGGTCGGGCTCCGGGAGCGCCGACCCGTACAGGTGCGTCCCCGCGAAACGGGAGGTGATGCCCCGTCCGGGCGGCAGCGGCAGCGCCTCGGCGGCGTGCTGGGTGCCCCAGCAGTAGCCGTCCTGGCCCCACGCGAACGCGGCGAGCGGGGTCAGGCCGCGCGACCAGTGGAAGTCGAGGAACCAGAACTTGTCCTCGTCCTCCTTGGTGAACGGTCCGGTGCCGTCGATGATGTAGGGAGCGGCGAGGAACTCCGGCTTGAACCCCGGGTACCACTCCCCGGTGTAGGGCTCGACGGGGACGACGTTGGCCATGCGCACTCCTGTTCTCCGGTGCAGTTCGTCGGACTGTGTCAGCGGCCACACGACGCGGCAAGCCACCCGTTCCCGCCTGCCGAACATCCACCCGCCGTTCGGCGGGCGCGAACAGGCCACTTCCGCACCCGCCCCGCCGCTTCCTACCGTCGGGGCCATGCTGAGCGCGGAGAAGAACGAGCGGCTGACCCGCGTGGGGCCGGGCACTCCCATGGGGGAGCTGTTGCGCCGCTACTGGTGGCCGGTCGCCACCCACGACATGGCCACGCGCGTGCCCGTCAAGCGCAGGCTGCTCGGCGAGGACCTCGTGCTCTTCCGCGACGGCAGCGGCACCGTCGGGCTGCTCGCGCAGGCGTGTCCGCACCGGCGGGCCGCGCTCTGGCTGGGGTGCACCGAGGACGTCGGCCTGCGCTGCGGCTACCACGGCTGGCGCTTCGACGCCGCGGGCAACTGTCTGGAGCAGCCGGGAGAACCGGCCGACTCGACGTTCAAAGACCGGATCAAGGCCACCGCGTACCCCGTGCAGGAGCTGGGCGGGCTCGTGTTCGCCTACCTCGGCCCCCTCCCGGCCCCCGAGCTGCCGCGCTACGACCTGTTCGTCTGGGACGACGCCTGGCGCGACATCGGCCACGCCGAGCTGCCCTGCAACTTCGTCCAGATCATGGAGAACTCCGTCGACCCCTACCACGTGGAGTGGCTGCACGGGCGCTACGGATCGTTCCTCCGCGAGCTCGACGGCGGCCGCGCGCCGCTGCCCGTCGTCACGAAGAAGCACGTCAAGGTGGCCTTCGAGGTCTTCGAGCACGGCATCCTCAAGCGCCGCGTGCTGGAGGGTCACACCGAGGAGGACGAGGACTGGAAGGTCGGCCACCCCCTCGTCTTTCCGCACATGCTGCGCGTGGGGGCCGCCGGGCTCGCGACGTTTCAGATCCGGGTGCCGATCGACGACGAGAACACCTGGCACGTCTGGTACCAGACCTACCGGCCCGACGGCGGCGCGCCGCCCCAGCAGCAGATCCCGGTCTATGAGGTACCGCTGCGCGACGCCGACGGCGAGTACCTGCGTGACTACGTCGACGGGCAGGACATCGTCGCGTGGATCACCCAGGGTCGGATCTCCGACCGCTCGAAGGAGCACCTCGGGCGCTCCGACCTCGGGGTCATCCTGCTGCGCAGGCTCTACGCCGAGCAGATGGAACGCGTCGCCGCGGGCCTCGACCCGCTGTGCACCCACCGGGAGCCGCACGACGTCATCGACCTGCCGATGGAACGCGACAAGTTCGGCTCCGCCGTGGAGTTCCGGCAGCTCTGGACGCGCGAGAGCTCCATCCGCTACTCCCCGATCCGCGACGAGATCTTCGAGCTGTTCGGCGACCCGGTGCCGGCGTGGTGAGGTTCTGCCCCGGCTGCGGCTCGGCGCTGGAGGACGCCGCCTTCGTGCAGGAGTACTGGGTCGCGGCGGACCGGCACGTGGTGTGCTGGTGTCCGGCGTGCTCGCTGATGTGCACCGTCGTACTCGGGACCTTGGTCGGAACGGAGCCGGAGCACTGATGAGAGCCCTCCTGCTGGATCTCGGCGGCACCGTCTTCCGGTCCGGCTCGGAGATGATGGCCCTGCTCGGCGACGTCGAGCCCGCCGTGCGCGCGGTCGTGGCCCGGCGCGGGCCGCTGGGGCCCGTGCACGACGCGCTGTGGGACGACATGCTCGCCCAGGTGATCACCGAGCGGGAGTACTGGGCCCGGCGCTCCGACGAGGTGGGCGCGGCGCTGGGGCGGGAGTGGCCGATCAGTGAGTTCATGCACACGCTCTACGCGCTTGCAGGCGACTCCGTCATCCGCCCGGAGGCCGCCGCGCTGATCGCCGACGCCCGTGCCGTCGACATCCCGGTCGGGTTCCTCACCAACGACCTGCGTGCGTTCCACGGCGGGACGGCGATGGCCTCGCACCCCGTGCTCGCCGACGTCGACGTGCTGGTGGACGGCTCGGTCACCGGCGTGCTCAAACCCGACCCCCGCGCCTACGCCCTCGCCGTCGCGGGGCTGGGCGTCGAGGCGCGCCACATCGTGTTCGTCGACGACATGCCGTGGAACGTGACCGGGGCGCGGGAGGCGGGCATGGTCGCCCTGGAGCTGGACCTGACGGACCCGGCCGCGGCCTTCGCGCAGGCCCGCCGGGAGCTGGGCCTGGAAGCGGAGGCGGCGTGAGGCGCGCTGAGGTCGTGAACCCCGAGATCGCGGTCGTCGTGGGGGCCTCGGGGGCGCTGGGGTCGGCCATCGCGGAGCGGCTGCGCGCCGAGGGGCTCACCGTCGTCGCGGTGGCCCGGACGGCAGCGGACGGGGTCTGCGTCGCCGACATCGGGGCCGACACGGCGGTCGCGGCGATCGCCGACGGG
>JAKDLE010000215.1 GCA_030453005.1 Pseudonocardia sp.
CCCCCCCGCGCGGCGGCCCCCCCCCCCGGGCGGGCGGGGGGGGGGGGGGGGGCGCGGGGCGCCCCCCCCCCCCCCCGGGCCGCCAGGGCGCTGCACGTGCACGTCAACACGGTGGCCCAGCGCCTCGACCGCATCGCCTCGCTGCTGGACGGGGACTGGGCGCAGCCCGACCGGGCCCTGGAGCTGCAGCTCGCCCTGCGCCTGCGCCGCCTGCGCAGCTCGTGACAGATGAGCAGTCGGGCCCGTATGCTCGTCTGCATGCGTACGACGCTGAACCTGCCTGACGCGCTCGCCGAGGCGGTGAAGGAGCGTGCCGCCGCCGAGGGCCGCACGTTCACCAGCCTGGTCGAGGAGGGTCTGCGCGCCGTCCTCGCCATCTCGGAGGCCCCGGAAGGCCCGGCACCGAGGCTGCCCGTCTCTGGACGCCCCGGGGGGCGGATGCTGGTGGATCTCAGCGACCGTGACGCGCTGTGGGACGCCCTCGACGCCGACGGCATCCGGTGATCCTTCCCGACGTCAACGTGCTGGTGTACGCCCATCGACAGGATTCCGTACATCACGAGCGCTACGGCTCCTGGCTCGCGGAAGTCGTAGCCGGACGAGACGAACTCGCCCTCGTGGAGGCCACCCTGACCGGATTCGTTCGGATCGTCACGCACCCGCGCATCTTCGACGAGCCTGCGACGACGACCGAGGCGCTCGCATTCGTCGAGACGCTGCACGCCGCCCGTCGGGTGCGTCGCCTCGTGGCGACCGCCGCCACCTGGCGGCACTTCGCCGGGCTCGCGAACACCGACCGACAGGTGCGGGGCAACCTCGTCCCGGACGCCTGGCTAGCAGCCATGGCCCGCTCGCACGGTTGCCGGGTCGCCACCGCCGACCGAGGGTTCGCGCGCTACCCCGGGGTCGACTGGTTCGACCCCAGCCGCCACAGCTAACGAGCGCCCGGCACAGCTCCACACTGCGTTGACGATGCCGTCCCCCACGTGAGGGAGCGGCGCGCGGGCCCGCGCCGATCGGGCACCGCCGGTCGCTCGACGGGCACCGTTGACCGTGCAAGCGTCCGCCTACCGGTCACCGATCGTCACCGCCCTTTCGACGGAGAGTGCAATCCGACCGAAACTCCCGGCAGCCGCACCCGTTGAGGGGGATGACCGGTGCCGGTGGAACGGGGAGCCTCCGCCGGCACCGGTCGATCCACCCGGTGGCTCAGCCGCAGCGGCGGGCGGACATCCTCCGGCCGACCGCGAACAGCCCGCCCGTGACGAGCGCCAACGCCGTGGCGCCGAGCACGCACAGCAGCGGGTCGCCGCCCGTCATCGGCTCCAGGGCCCGACCCACCCCGAGCATGTAGACGGCCCACGCCGACGAGCTCACCGACGACCAGATCAGGAACGGCCGCACCCGCAACCCGAACCGTCCGGCCGCCGCCGTGCTCACCAGCCGCCCGCCCGGCAGGAACCGCGCACCGACCAGCACGGCCCCGGGCCGTCGCAACAGGTGTCCGCGGACCCGGGCGCCGCCCGCCGCGGAGCCCGCGATCAGCCGGTGGGAGGTGCGGCCGAGGCCGAACGTGATCAGGTCCCCCGTCACCGACCCGAGCACCGCCGCGACGAACAGCGCGAGCACGAACGGCACGTCGTCGGCGGCGAAGGCGCCCGCGACGGCCGTCATCAGCAGCGTCTCACTCGGAAGCACGGGGAACGGCGCGTCCACGGCGATCATGACGACGAGCACCGGCAGCAGCCAGGTGCTGTGCACGACCGCTTCCAGGCTGCTCAGCACGTCCACTCGGCGGTCCCCCCTCGTCACGTCGCGCGACCCCGAACCCGGCCAGCCTCCCAGACGCCTCCGCCGCCGACGGCGCGCCCCGCCACGGATGGCTCCGATGTCAGCCGGGCCCCGGCTCAGTCACCTACGCTCGGTCCGGCTCGTGCACCTGGGGGTTCGTCCGTGGTAGGTCTCGTCCGACGCGCTGTGGTTCGACGCGCTGTGGTTCGACGCGCTGTGGTTCGACGTGCGGTGGCGCTCTGCGCCGCGGTCACGGCGATCGGGTTCCTCGCCCCGGCCGCGGCGGCGGCCCAACCGTCCGCGGAGGCGTCCGTCGCGCCCGACGCCCTGATGATCACCCCGCTCGACGACGGCACCACCGCGAGCTGCACGGCCGCGTTCGTCTTCACCGACGCCGAGGCGGCCGTCTACCTGGGCTACGCCGCCCACTGCGCGGGCGACGGCGTGATGGGCCTTTCGGGCTGCGAGGAACCCACCTTGCCCCTGGGCAGCCCGGTGATCGTGGTCGGCGACGACGGGTCGCAACGCACCGGCAGGCTCGCGTACAGCTCGTGGACCACCATGCAGGAGCGCGGCGAGACGAGCGACGCGCTGTGCTTCCTCAACGACTTCGCGCTCGTCGAGATCGCCCCGTCCGACGTCGACCCGAGCGTCCCGGGTATCGGCGGCCCCACCGGCCTCGACGTCGACGGCACCGAGGAGGGCGAGCCCGTGGTGAGCTACCAGCCCCACCGCTCCGACGACGCGATCAAGGACGGCGTGAGCCTCGGCGATGCGGCCGGGGGGCTCACCCACGAGGTGTGGACCGACCCGCCGGGCAACCCGGGCGACTCGGGGGCGGGCTACCTCGACGCCGGGGGCGAGGCGTTCGGGCTGTTGAGCACGCGGATCGTCGCGGACGGGCGCATCACCAACGGCGTCACCGACCTGGCCATGGCGCTCGGCTACGCCTCCCGCCACGGCGGCCTCGGCGAGATCTCGCTGGTGGCGGGCACGGAGCCGTTCACCGGGTAGCGTGCCCGCTCGTGGAGCAGCTGATGACCCTGCGCCGGGCCGAGGTGCGCGGGCATCTGGTGGTGCACGTCAGCGGCGAGGTCGAGGCGATGACCGTGCCGCGGCTCGCCCAGGCGGTCGCCGATGCGCTCGACGAGGCGTCGGGCCATGCACGGCGGGGCGACCCGCGGCCCGTCGTCGTCGACCTCACCGACGTCACGTTCCTCGACTCGGCCGGGCTCGCGGCGCTGCTGGACGCCACCGAACGCGGCGAGGAGCTCGGGGAGCCGCTGCGGCTGGTCGTCGACCGGAACAGGCCCGTCGTCCGTCCCATCGAGATCGCCGGCCTGGTGCACCGGCTCGCGCTCTACGAGTCGGTGCAGGACGCGACCCCGGCCTGAGACCCCAGCCATCCGGCACGCCCCGCGCCCCCTTGGCATAGTGCGACCGGTGACCGCGGGCGACGACGACGGGGCCCGGCGTGGGACACCGCCGCGGTCCGACCGTTTGCGGATCCGGCTGCTCGGCGTGCCCGCCGCCGCCTCGCTGGTGCGGGAGCGGCTGCGGCGCTGGCTCGACGGGCTGGGCTGGCCCGAACCGCAGCTCGACGACGTCGTACTCGCCGTGCACGAGGCCGTCACCAACAGCGTCGAACACGGGTACGGCGGCACCGACGCGGGCGACGTCGAGATCGTCGGGACGCGGCTCGTCGACGGCGGGATGCAGTCGGCTCGGATCGTGGTCCGCGACGCGGGCCGCTGGCGTGCGCCGCGCGACCCCGGGTACCGCGGTCACGGCCTGACGGTGATGCGCGCCTGCATGGCGCAGGTCGAGGTGCGGGCAGGCGCGGCGGGCACGGAGGTCGAGCTGCTCAGCGTTCCGGTTCCCGTCACGGGGCACCGCACCCCCGCGCCGCTGAGCGTCGCGGCGGTGGAGGTCCGCAGCCTGGTGTGGGCGGAGCGCCCACCCGGGCGCGAACACACCTGATACCGCCGGGCGGCCGGCATGCTCGTCGCATGACTCCCGCACCGGTACGCGTGGACCACGACGGTGGGCTGGCCGTCGTCACCATCGACTCCCCGCCGCTCAACCTGTTCGACGACGCGGTGCGCACAGCCCTGTCCGCCGCGGTCGACGAGCTCGAACACCGCACGCCGCGTGCCGTACTGGTCCGCGCCGAGGGCGCCGTGGTCAGCGGCGGCGTCGACGTCCGTGTCTTCGAGCGCCTCGACGGCCCGAATGAGGCGGCCGCGTTGTTCGGCGAGCTGGTGGCGATCAGCCGCCGGGTGGCCGCCCTGCCCTGCCCGACCGTCTTCGCCGCGCACGGCCTGTGCCTGACCTGGGCGTTCGAGCTGGCGCTGGCGTGTGACCTCATCCTCGCCTCCGAGGAGGCCTCGTTCGGGCTCATCGAGGCGACCGTCGGCCTGACCCCGGCGATGGGCGGGACCCAGCGGCTCGCCGAGCGCGCAGGCTCCGGCCGCGCCCGTGAGCTCGTCCTCACCGCCGAGCGCTTCGACGCGGCGACCCTGCACGACTGGGGCGTGGTCAACCGCGTGCTGCCCGGCGACGGGTTCGACGCCGCCGCCCGCGACCTGGCCACCCGGCTCGCCACGGGTCCGACCCGCGCACACGCCGCGACGAAGCAGGTGGTCGAGCACT
The DNA here is from genome assembly GCA_030453005.1 of Pseudonocardia sp. Taxonomy (GTDB): domain Bacteria; phylum Actinomycetota; class Actinomycetes; order Mycobacteriales; family Pseudonocardiaceae; genus Pseudonocardia. Next base: position 4,444 of record JAKDLE010000215.1, read on the forward strand.
ACCTGCGCGGCGGCGTCGACGCGGCCGACGAGCACGTGCCGGCCCTCGCAGGCGAGCTGTTCGCCACGGCCGACCTGCGCGGTGCGCTGGACAGCTTCCTGCGTGAGGGCCACGGCCGGGCACGGTTCGAGGGCCGGTAGGGGGAAACGGGGACCGGTCCGTGCGCGGAGAGCGACCGGCCTGCACGTCCGTGTGAACTCGGGCAGGGGATCACCGAACCGCGACAACTTCGTTCACGTCTGCGTCGTTATGACGCCGAGCACTCCGTAGACCGGCCGGGCCGAGACCGCAAGGGGGCACGGTGATCGACGAGGACACGACGTCGTCCGAGGTGGACGCCGTCCTGCACAAACGCCTGCTGCAGCTGCAACAGGTGAGTGGGCTGCCGGTGGTGTTCGGCGGCACCACCCGACGCGGGGCCACCGGACAGCAGCTCGTCATCAGCCGCCTCGTCGGCACCATGACCGACTCCTTGCGAGGGCTCGTCGTGCACCGGGGACGGGGCCTCGGCGGTGCCGTCGTCGCGCGCGGCGTGCCGTGTCGCGTCAACGACTACGCCTCCACCACGGCGATCACCCACGACTACGACCGGATCGTCGTCGATCAGGAGAGGCTGACCTCGATCATGGCGCTCCCGGTGACGGTGGAGGGCGCCGTCCGCGGCGTGCTCTACGCGGCGGTCCGGGACACGCAGCCCCTCGGAGACAGCGCGCTGCGCAACGCGGGCGTCGTGGCCGCACACCTGGGGAGGGACCTCGCCGCCCTGCGGACGCCTCCCGCACCCACTCGCGGCGTCCCCTCCCGGGGCGCCCCTGCCGGGCACCCGAGCGCCGCGTTGCACGAGCTCGCCCGCGTCATCGGGTCCACGGCCGACCCGGAGCTCCGCGAACGGCTGACCCGCATCCACCGGGATCTCGGCGGCACCACGGCGACGGTCGAGCCCGTCCCCCCGGCCGCGGCCCTCACGCCCCGCGAGATCGACACGTTGCGGCTGGTCGCCGTCGGCGCGAGCAACGTCGAGATCGCCCGACAGCTCGGGCTCAGCGCACAGACCGTCAAGGCGTACCTGCGCGCCGTGATGCGCAAGCTGGACGTGCGCAACCGGACCGCCGCGGTGCACGCGGCCCGGAACGCACGGATCCTGTAGCAGGGCGCCGTAGATCCACCCGCTCGCACAGCGGTCGTTCAGCGTGGCTGCGCTGGTCGCGCTGCTCGGCCGGCTCCCGCACGTGGTGCAGATGCTGATCCTCGCCGGGGTGCCGCCGACTGTGGTGTTCCTCGGCGCGTACGCGGCCCCGCGCACCCAACGCTGACGTCCGCTCCCCTCACACCACGCCCCGCCGTGCCCGCTCCCCAGCGGCACGGCGGGGCGTTCGTCGGCGTTCAGG
>JAKDLE010000216.1 GCA_030453005.1 Pseudonocardia sp.
TCTGGCACCACTCCTGGCGATCATGACGAGGCCGGGATCCGGGCCACGGGGAACTGACCAGCAAGGTCGGCGCGGAAGGCCTCGACGGCGTCGGTGTCATCGTCGAGCAGCTTGGCGAACCGGGCGACGGCGGGCTCGACGTGCCGGTACAGCTCGGCGTGGATCGATTCTTGCTCCACGCAACCAGTCTGGACGTACTGTTGATCACCCGTCCAGTGCCGCGCCGAGGTTCAGGAGTTGACTAGCTGTGAGACTCGCTGGGTGCTCACCTTGAGCACCGCGGCAATATCGGCACCGGAGAGGCCCGCTGCCTTCAGCCGGCGAGCGATGTCGCGGGAGCGGGCGGCGGCCACAAGCTGTGCCTGCTCGGCGCCGCGTACCGCCTCACGGGCGGCTTCCGCCTCGGCGGCGAGGTTGCCGTCCAGTTCGGGGGTGATGATCACGTCGAAGTCGGCGGGATCGCCGCCGAGGTCGAGCGCGAGGTAGTCGCGGACCATCCGTTCCGCGGTACTCAGCGTGCGGGACTGGGTAACTCCCACGCCGTCGATGTGGAGCTCCCAGTAGTTGCCCCACCGCTGAGCCGAGACCTTGTAGGTGGTCATTGCAACCATCCCTTCGGTAGGCAGCCCATCCCGTTCATGGTGTCCTGGATGACGCCCGGAGCCACCGTGCTGTGGCGAGGGATGTTGGCGGTGTGCCGACCGCACGGGCAGCTCCACTTCGTATGGTCGCCACGATCGGAGATCACCAGACAGCCGTGGCCACGCAGGGCCTTGATCACGTCCCGCAGCTTCATCCCCGTGGCCACAACCGTAATCTAGGCCCCCTAGACGAGCAACTGTCGCGGGGGGCTAGACAGCTTCGTCCATTCCTGTCCTCGAACACGTCGCCGAAGTTGCCCTCGTCGTATGCGACTGCGGCCAGGCGCACCTTCGGGAGGTGGTGCCGTCATCGAAGCCGGGGAGCAGCGCTGTGAGGTTGGCGCGGAAGGTCTCGGCGGCGTCCGGGTCGTCGTCGAGCAGCTCGGCGTGCACCTTCTCCCATCTCGTCGCCGAGCCGGCCGCATGGTCGAGGCGTCGAGGCGACGAGGTAGGCGGTGGCGAACCGGTCGTGGGTGCGGTTGAGGCGCGACAACGCCTGCACGGCGGCGATCCGGTGAGGGTCGGGGAGGTGCGGGATGACCTCGCTGAGGTTGCCTCCTGGTTCACAGCCGCCTGTGGTCATGCTGGTCGAGCTGTCAGATTGCGTCCGTGTGCGGCGGGCGGATCCGGCCGGGACGCCGCCGCTACCCCCGGGTCGGTGCACCAGCCCGTCGCGCGAGGCGAGCACTCCGGCCTGGAAGCGGCTCGTGGCTCCCAGTCGGGCCATGAGGTCCGCGACCCAGCGGCGGTACGTGCGGATGGAGACGTCGAGCTGGGCCGCTGCGACCTCGTCGGTGGCGCCCGTCGCGAGCAGTTTGAGTACCGCGACGTCGCGGTGCCGGCGCGTCGGCGCCGCGTCCTCCGGTCGCGCCCGCTGCCACAGCGAGACGAACAGCAGGAACAGGGCCTCGACCATGGCCGGCTGGTTGACGGTGCTGGTGATGCCGCCGGTGGTGAGCAGCGCGGTCCGGCGGTCGACGAGGACAAGGGCGTGCGGCACGGTCGGCAGCCGGCGCAGCTCGATCCCCCCGCGTACGGCACCGCGGAGGCATCCGCGGGTCTGCGGCTCCTGTACGACGCGCACGCGCACACCCCGCTCGGCGAGCACCTGATACGCCCGGCCGTTCGGCGTCGTCGTGCCTGCGGGCGCCAGTACGAGCAGCTCGCCCCGCGCGTTGAGGGCGAGTTCGTCCGGCGCCTCGGTGCGCTGCCGCGGGTCGGTCCTCAGCACCGTTGCCCATGTGTGCCGGTGTGTGACCCGCGCCGGAACCGCGTCCGGGTCTGATCGTGTCGTCTCGTTCGCGACGGCCACTGTCATGGCCACCTTCCCCTCACCGGTGACTGTCGCCGCCCGACGGCGCCGCAGAGGCGGCGGACTCGGCGGTACGTCGTCGCTCCGGTGAGCGAGCTGCGCCGTGGGGTCAAGCGCAATCCGACCGTGCGCACGCTGGAGGCGTTGGCCTGGTTCTTCGAGGTGCGCGTCGGGTATTTCACCGATCCCGCGGTGGCCGCCGAGGTCGAGCAGGAGCTCGCGACGCGGGAGGCTGCCGTCGTCGCGGTCCTCGCCGCTACCCGTGAGGCGCAGGATGAGGAGCGCGCCGCGGCGATCGAGCTGCAAAAGGCGATCCGCGAGTCGGGTGTGGCGAAGATGGCCCACCGGGCCGCGGGCGCCGGCACGGACCCACGGGAGCGGGCCGCCATGATGCGGGCACTGGCTCGCGCGCTGCTGGACGACCCCGACTCCGACCCCGACGAGACCGACGGTGACGGTCCGCGTGGTCTGTAGGGCCGAACGGCTGTGCCATGTCACCTGTCCGGTCGTGTCCGGAGCACCACGAAGAGTGCATTCGGGTTAACGGAGTCCGTACGATCCGGCGAGAACGGCGTCAGGCGGGGCAGCGGGGCGGCGAGGGGGAGAGTCGTGGAATGTGTGCGGAGCGAGGACCAGATTCGCGTCCGGTGCGTCGAGTTGGTCCGTGACCTCGGAATCCTGCCGCCGCTTGATCCGGTGGCGCTGTGCCGCCGGCTCTCCGAGCACCGTGGCCGCCGGATCAGGCTGACCGCCGCCGATCTCGGGTCGACGACGTCGGTGGGCCACCTGGTCGTCCAGTCGCGGTCCGACCGCATCCTCTACGAGCGCAGCGCCCCGCTGCCGCAGCGGGACCATGTGATCTACCACGAGATCATGCATCTCGTTCTCGATCATCTTGCCGATGGCGAGCCGCTCACCTGCGGGTCGACACTCTTCACCGGTGCAGGCGACGGCGAGGACGGGCTGTACTCCGGCCGGCAGGAGTGGGAGGCCGAGACCGGCGCCACGATCCTGTCCGGGATGTCGCGGGAACGCGGGCGGCCCGATCGGCTCCCGACGTCCGTCCGTCCGTCCGGCCGAGCAGGGCATCGCTGCGGCGTTCGGCCTCGTGGCGGGCGGCTGGCGATGACGGTCAAGCTCGTCTTCGAGATCGTCACCGCCGTCGCGCTCGTCGCCGTCACGGCCTTCGAGCTCGTCCAGTTGGCCCGTCGTCGTGACGATCTACCGCTCCGCATGATGGTCATGGGCGTCGGCTGCCTGGCCTTCGTCGTGACGACGGGCCTGCCCGTCGCCTGGTTCGAACCGTTGCACGATTTCCTGGCGACGTTCGTGTTCAGCAACATTGCGTGGATGTTCATGGCCTACTGTTTCTGGGCCTTCTTCCTGCTCGCGGACCACACCCACCTGCCCGCGGTGCGGAAGCGAAGGGCCGCCGTCGGATTCGTGGTCCTCGTGCTGGCGGTGACCGGGATGATCCTCGTCGAGAAGACGGCTCCACCCGGGACCTGGCACTCACCGCGGATACCCGCGGACTACCGGACCTGGCGCAACATCGCCTACTACCTGCTGGTGGACGGCTACGCGCTGGTCGTGTGGGCGATGGGTGCGCTGCGGGCTCTCCGCTACCTCCGGCAGCTCGAGCACACCTGGGCCCGGGCCGCCCTCGTCATGGTCATCGTGGGCACCGCCGGGATGGCGATCGGGGTCGACGGGGTCAGTCTCGTCCGGCAGGCGCTCTACATCGCCTTCCCGGGCTCGAAGTGGCCGCACCTCCGCACGGTGTACACCATCGGGCGCCTCGGTGGGCAGATCCTACTGGCGCTCGGTCTCGCGCTGGCTCCGCTGGCCACCCAGGCGGTGCGGCTGCGCGAGTGGCTGGACAGGCGGTTGCGATCCCGCAGTCTGCAGCGAATCGCGCCCCTGTGGCTCCTGCTCACCCAGGAGTTCCCGTACGTCATCCTCCGTAAGGAAGGTGACAGCTCCGACCCTTCCGGGTGGAGCTCCCGGAGCAACGATCGCGCTGCGGCGGAGGTCGCCGACGGTCTGGCCCGGCTCGCGCCGTACTGTGATCCGGCGTCGGACGGTCGGTCAGCAGCAGATCATGTGGAGAGCGCGCTGGCGAGGCGCGCGGCCGGGCCGCCCGGCCGCCCGCCCTTCCCGAGAATCGAGCCCGACTTCGGGTGCTGGCAGGACAGGGCCCGCTGGATGGCCGACCTGAGCCGTGAGCTGGAGCGTCGCGGTGTGGCCGAACGGGTGGGCGAGGGGGGCCGTGACGTCGTCAATGCCTCCTGACCACCGGCCGGGCGGGGTCCCGCTGTCGGTGCTCGACACGTCGCCGATCGTGAGCGGCTCCACCGCCCGCGAGGCGCTTGGCAACTCGCTCGACCTCGCTCGGTGCGCCGAACGTCTCGGCTACCACCGGTACTGGGTGGCGGAGCACCACGGCATGCGTGGTGTGGCGGCGGCCGCGACGGCGGTCGTAGTCGGGCGGATCGCCGACGCAACGGCCCGGATCCGCGTCGGTTCGGGCGCCGTGCTGCTGCCCAACCATGCCCCGATGGTCGTCGCCGAGCAGTTCGGCACTTTGGAGGCGTTCCATCCGGGACGGATCGACCTCGGGGTCGGTAGAGCACTGGGTGGGAGCAGGCGCTCGGCGGACGCGGTGCGCAGCGCGGACGAGCGGGCCGCGCTCACGTTCCCCGAGCAGCTGCGGGAACTCGTCGATCAGTTCGATCCGGCCGCGGACCCCGCCGTGCGGGCGGTGCCTGCGCCCGGCAACCGGCCGTCGATCTGGCTGCTCGGTTCCAGCGACGTGAGCGGGGAGCTCGCAGGGTCGACGGGGCTGCCGTACGCGTTCGCCCATCACCTGCGTCCTGAGGGGGCGCCAACGGCGTTGGAGCTCTACCGCAACGGGTTCAGCCCGTCGCCGGTGTGCCCGGAGCCCACGGTCCTGGTCAGCGTGGCTCTGATCGCCGCGGACAGCGACGAGCGCGCGCAGTGGCTGGCCGGTTCCACGCGGCTCAAGGTGCTCGGCCGCCACCGCGGCCGCAGGATCCTGCTCCCGAGCCCGCAGGAGGCGGCGGCGCATCTCTGGACGGCCGACGACCGGGCCGCCGTCGAGGGGGCGGCGGGCCGGGTGCTGGTCGGCTCCCCGGACACGCTCGTCGGGTTGCTGCAGGACGTGGTGGACGGCACCGGCGCCGACGAGCTGGCGATCACGACGCCGATCCACGCGCACGAGGACCGTTGCCGATCCTACGAGCTGGTGGCCGGGATCGGGCGGCGATTGACCTCCTACCGGGAGGCGCGCAGCAGCGCCACGTAGCCGTCGTCGAGGGTCGGCTCCACCGCGCTCGCGCCGCGCGGCCACCGCCGAGCACCCGGGCGAGCGCGGCCACCTCGACGGGGTCGCCTGCCGGCGTACCGGTGCGCTCACCGGCGAGCGCGCTCGGGGGACCTCGGCGGACCGGGGCACCGCGTCGGTTCCGCAGCGCGGTCCGGCGGTCGACGACCGACGGGTTCGTCCGCAGCCAGCGTCCTCAGGACCACCACCCCGCCGCGGGACCGGCTCGCGGCCAAGACGCGGCGCCTGCGCGCCGTCAGACCGCGCCGTGCCCGCCGGAGCGCACCTCGGCGTGCGGGACGTGCTGTGTCGACAGCACCCGACCCTGGGAGCCGCAGACCCGCGGATGTTCGGCAGGCTGGGCAGGCTCGGCAGGCGACGACGGCCGGCTCGCGCTGTTGCGCACGGGCGGCGGACGGCCGCCCACCCTCGTCGACGCCGTGGCGGCGCACCGTGTCGGGGTCGTCCGCGCGCTTCCACAGCTC
>JAKDLE010000217.1 GCA_030453005.1 Pseudonocardia sp.
AGGGGGCGGTCGGCGGCGTGCGGAGCCCGACCCTCCCGGCGCAGCAGGCTGCCGACGGACACCGGCACGATGACGGGCTCGGGATCCACGGGGTGAGCCGGGGCGTAGCGGTTCAGTAGCTCGGCGACGGTGACCACGCCGGTGGGCGCGGTCGACGCGGTATCCGGGTCGACCATCTGAACCACGAGCGGGATCCCCCCTTCGAGTGAATGACTACGCACTGTCTACCGGATGCCACAATGGACAGCCAAGTGCCCCTCACCCGCTCGTCGTCCTTCACCCGTTGAGACTATCGCCGCTCGGCGACGGCGATCAACCGCTCACCCGATGGGGACGACCTGGAACACCTCGGCGAGCGCGCCGTCGGGCAGGTCGTGGCGGCGCGCGGAGTCGAGGTGGAAGGCCCGCAGGCGATCGGACAGGTCGTCCGCGTGCGCCGTCTGCGACACGTGGGCGCGCAGCGCGGCGATCTTGCGGTCGAACGCGGCGGTCACGTCGACGGCGTGGTCGACCCGCTCGTCGGGCGCGGCCATGAGCCACAGCTCGCGCACCGACCACGCCTCCAACCCCTCGTCGGCGAGCAGCTCGGGATGGGCGAAGGGGTTGCGCGCGTCGGGGTAGACCGCGGCCAGCGCCGCCTCGCCCGTGGCGCGGTGGTCGGGGTGCGACGCGCCGAGTCGGCGCCACCAGATCTCCGGCGAGTGGGTCAGCACGCGGTCGGGGCGGAACCGGCGGATCTCGCGGCTGATGTCGCGCCGCAGCCCGATGCTCGCGGTCAGCCTGCCGTCCGGGTAGCCGAGGAACCGCACCTCGTCGACGCCGAGAACCGCGGCGGCCGCCCGTTGCTCGGCCTCGCGCAGCGGACCCATCTCCGCGCGCGGGGTGTCGTCGGAGCCGCCTGCGTCGCCGGAGGTGCAGATGCAGTAGGCGACGTCGATCCCCGCGTCCACCCAGGTCGCGACGGTGCCCGCGGCACCGAAGTCGACGTCGTCGGGATGGGCGGTGACGACGAGGGCACGTCGGACGGGTTCGGGCACCGGCGCACCCTACGACGGGTGATCGGATCAGGCCCGGCCGCGGAACTGGTTGCGGGTCGTGTCGAGGGCGCCCTTGGCCGCGACGCCCGCACCGCCTGCGACGAGCAGGCCCAGTAGGTCGACGGGGACGCTGTCCGCGCCGGTGAGCATGAGCCCGACCGCGGCCACCGCAGCCGTGCCGCCCGCGACCTTCCAGCGGCCCGAGACGTACTCCTTCGTCGCCCCGCCCGCGACCCCGCGCTTCTGCGCCGCGCTGTTCAGCATCGCCAGATACCCGACGTGCCCGAGCGCGGCGAGCAACCCGACCAGCGCCACGAGGAACGCCACGACCCCCACCACTGCACCCATACCGTCCAGAGTGCCACGGTTGCTCGCTCGACGGGTGGGGGTCGCTCAGCGGCCGCCGAGGCGTCCGCGGCCCAGGCGCAGCAGCAGCATCCCGAGCTCTCGGCCCTCGACGCCGAGCTCGCGGAACCGGGCGAGGACGGCCATCTCGCGGTTGTAGACGATGCGCGGCCCGCCCGCCGCCATCCGCGCGCGGCCGATGCGCTGGGAGACGTAGCTGCGGCGCAGGACCAGCCGCAGGATCTCGGCGTCGAGGTGGTCGATCTCCTTGCGGAGCTCCTGGATCTCGGCCTCGGCGGGGATGTCGTCCTCGCGCGGGGTGTTCTCGATGCTCACGGTCACGGTCTCCTCGCCCGTCGCCCGGCGTGCCCGACCCGCGGCACGAAGAAGCCCCGGGTCCGTATGGACACCGGGGCTCGTGGGTCGGTCAGCGCGGGGCTGCCACAGGCACCGGGATCCGGTACCCGTAGAAGAATCGGCAGCCCTGCGAGTGCACGGTGGGAGTGTGCCACAGCGCCACGCTGTCGGGGGGCGGCAGTACCCTGCTGGGTGCGATGAGTGCCTTGTTCGAACTTCCTGCCCACGGCGTCTCCCAGTCGGGCGTCTCCCAGTCGGGGGTCTCCCAGTCCGGCGTCTCCCAGTCCGGCGTCGCCCCGCCCCGTTCCGCGCGGGGCGCGGCGCTGCTCGACGGGCTCAACCCGCGCCAGCGTGACGCCGTGGTGCACGCCGGGTCGCCGCTGCTGAGCGGCGCGGGGGCGGGGTCGGGCAAGACGCGGGGGCGCAGCCACCGCATCGGCTGGCTGCTGGCCGAGCGCGACGTGCACCCCGGCGAGATCATGTCGATCACCTTCACGAACAAGGCCGCAGCCGAGATGAAGGAGCGCGTCGACGGCCTGGTCGGGCGCCGGGCCGCAGCGATGTGGGTGTCCACGTTCCACTCGATGTGCGTGCGGATCCTGCGGCGCGAGGCGTCGCACCTGGGCGTGCACAGTGCGTTCTCCGTCTACGACGCCGACGACACGCGCCGGCTGGTCGGGCTCGTGTCGCGCGGCCTGGAGCTCGATCCCAAGAAGTTCGCGGCCCGGGGCGTCGCCGCGCAGATCTCGAACCTCAAGAACGAGCTGCTCGGCCCCGACGACGCGGGGGAACGTGCCACCAACACCTACGAACGCACGGTCGCCCAGGTCTACGGGATCTACCAGTCCCGGCTGCGCACGGCCAACGCGTTCGACTTCGACGACCTGATCATGGAGACGGTGTCGCTGCTGCAGCGGCTGCCCGCCGTCGCGGAGTACTACCGGCGCCGCTTCCGGCACGTGCTCGTCGACGAGTACCAGGACACGAACCACGCGCAGTACGTGCTGGTCCGCGAGCTGGTGGCCCCGGCCACCCCGGGAGCCCAGCCCGCCGAGCTGTGCGTGGTCGGCGACTCCGACCAGTCGATCTACGCCTTCCGCGGCGCCGACATCCGCAACATCGTCGACTTCGAGCAGGACTTCCCGGGAGCCCGCACGATCCTGCTGGAGCAGAACTACCGCTCCACACAGCGGATCCTGTCCGCGGCCAACGCCGTGATCGCGCGCAACACCGACCGCCGCGACAAGCGTCTGTGGTCCGAGCAGGGCGACGGCGAGAAGGTGGTCGGCTACGTCGCCGACAACGAGCACGACGAGGCCGCGTTCGTCGCCGCCGAGATCGACCGGCTGTGCGATACGGGGGTGATCCGCCGGTCCGACGTGGCGGTGTTCTACCGGACCAACTCGCAGTCGCGGGTGTTCGAGGACGTGTTCCTGCGGGTCGGCCTGCCCTACAAGGTCGTCGGCGGGGTGCGGTTCTACGAGCGCAAGGAGGTGCGCGACGCGCTGGCGTACCTGCGCGTGCTGTCCAACCCCGAGGACACGGTGAGCCTGCGCCGCATCCTCAACGTGCCCAAGCGCGGCATCGGCGACCGCGCCGAGGAGCTCGTCGCCGCCTACGCCGACCGCGAGCGCACCTCGTTCGCCGCCGCGCTGCGCGTCGCCGCCGAGCAGCCCGACCGGATCCCCGCGCTCGCCACCCGCTCCCAGCGCTGCATCGCGGCGTTCGTCCGCATCCTCGACGACCTCACGGAGATGGTCGAGCGCGGTGAGGAGACGGCCGAGCTGCTGGAGGCGATCTACGCCCGCACCGGGTACGCCGAGGAGCTGGAGGCCAGCGAGGACCCCCAGGACGGCTCGCGCCGCGACAACCTCGCCGAGCTGGTCACGGTGGCGCGCGAGTTCGCGGGCGACGCCGCGGTGGCCGACGCCGCGGTCGCCCCCGAGTTCGACGGCACCGCTTTCGATGGGGGCCTCCCGGAGCCGGGCGTCCCGGCCCCGGGCTCGCTGGCGGCGTTCCTGGAGCGGGTCGCGCTCGTGGCCGACGCCGACTCCATCCCCGACGACGACTCGGGCATGGTCACGCTGATGACGCTGCACACGGCGAAGGGGCTGGAGTTCCCGGTCGTGTTCCTCACCGGCTGGGAGGACGGCGTCTTCCCGCACATGCGAGCCATGGGCGACCCGGCGGAGCTGTCCGAGGAGCGCCGCCTGGCCTACGTCGGCATCACGCGCGCGCAGCAGCGGCTCTACCTGACCCGGGCGATGATCCGGTCCACGTTCGGCCAGCCGAGCGCCAACCCGGCGTCCCGGTTCCTCGCCGAGGTGCCCGACGACCTGGTCGACTGGCGCCGGGCCCAGCCCGAGCGCTCCGCCCCTGTGGGCCGGTTCGGCTTCGGCCGCCGCTCGGGTGCCACCGACCGCGGCGACTGGAAGGTCCCGCAGAGCTCGCTCGCCCCCACGCTGAGCCTCGACGTGGGCGACCGCGTCAACCACGACAAGTACGGCCTGGGCACGGTGACCGCCTCCGACGGCGCGGGGGTCCGCGCCACGGTCACCATCGACTTCGGCAGCGGCGGCACGGTGCGGCTGATGCTCATCGGGGGCGTGCCGCTGCAGAAGTTGTAGCCGGGGTGGAACCGCGGAGCCTCGGTTTCCGTCCAAGGCCGTGTGACAATCGACCTGGGAGGTCCACCGTGTCCACTGACGCTCTCTACGAAGCCGTGTTCGCCCATCCCGGTCCGTGGACCGAGGACGAGTACTTCGCCCTGCCCGAGACACCTGCGCGCATCGAGCTCGTCGACGGGATGCTCGTCGTGAGCCCCCTGTCGGCGGTGCCGCACCACCGACTCGTCTACGAGCTCACGCATCTGTTCAACGTGACCTGCCCGGACGGTACCTGGGAGGGTCTGCCCGGATCCAACGTGCGCCTCTGGAAGGACCACATCCGGATCCCCGACGTCGTCGTCGCGCGTTGCGGGCTGGACGTGCTGTACGTGCCCGCCGCCGACATCCTGCTGCTGGCCGAGGTCACCTCGCCCGGCAACTTCCGACAGGACCGGATCGCCAAGCACACCGACTACGCCGAGGGGGGCATTCCGTTCTACCTGAGGGTCGACCTGCACCTGGGGATCGACGCACTCGATGCGTCGGCCTACGAGCTGGTGGACGGCGTCTACCGCGAGTACGCCACCAGCGTGGACGGGGTGCTCCGGCTGGAGCGGCCGTGGCTGCTGGAGGCTGATCTACGGGCACTGGCCCGCGGTCGGCGCTGAGATCGAGGGGGCCATCGGTCGTCGACCCGGCTCACCAGCCGTTGATGCCGTGCTCCTGTAGCCAGGGGCGCGGGTTGATCGGGTTGTCGGCGGTGTCGTAGACCTCGAAGTGCAGGTGCGGTCCGGTGGAGAAGCCGCGGTTGCCGATCTCGGCGATCTGCTGGCCCGCCTCGACGATGTCGCCCTCGGCCACATACGAACGGTTGACGTGGCCGTAGACGGTCTTGAGTCCGTCGGGGTGGCGGAGCACCACCCACATCCCGAAGCCCGACGCCGGGCCGGACTCCTCCACCACGCCGTCGGTGACGGCGTAGATCGGCGTGCCGATGGGGCCCGCGATGTCGATGCCGTTGTGCGACTTGCCCCAGCGGGCGCCGAAGCCGGAGGTGAACCGGCCGGTGGTGGGCTGCACGAACGCGGTGTCGCCGACGAGGTTGGCGCGGGGGGCGCCGAAGGCGAGCGCGGAGGCGAGGATCGCGTCGCGCCGGGCCAGCTCCTGCCCGATCTCCACGGCCTTGGCCAGGTTCTGCACGTCGACTTTCGACTCGGCGTCGAGGCCGACGGGCGACAGCGACTCGGGGAGCAGTTGGTCGCCGCCGATCGCGTCGACGGCGAACGAGGTGGCCGCCGCGGCGGGGGCCACCTCGACGATCGGTGCGAGCGCGCTCAGCGTGATCGGCGTGGGCTCGGGGGTCGTCGTGAGCGGCGTGACG
>JAKDLE010000218.1 GCA_030453005.1 Pseudonocardia sp.
CTTCATCCTCGGCTACCTCGCTCAGCTGCTCCCCCGCCGCCCCGACCTCAAGGTCGTCATCACGTCGGCGACGATCGACCCGGAGCGGTTCGCCCAGCACTTCGGCACGCCGGAGAAGCCTGCGCCGATCGTCGAGGTCTCCGGCCGCAGCTTCCCGGTCGAGATGCGCTACCGGCCCGTCGTCGACCCGGACGACCCCGACTCCGATCCCGACCGCGACCAGCTCGCCGCCATCGCCGACGCCGTCACCGAGCTGCGCCGGGAGGGGCCGGGCGACATCCTGGTGTTCCTGCCCGGTGAGCGCGAGATCCGCGACACCGCCGACGCGCTCGCCAGGAGAGACTTCTCCGGTATCGAGATCCTTCCGCTCTACGCGCGCCAGACCACGGCCGAGCAGCAGCGGGTGTTCGCCCCGAAGCAGGGCTCGCTGGGGCGGCGGGTCGTGCTCGCCACCAACGTCGCCGAGACGTCGCTGACGGTGCCCGGCATCCGCTACGTCATCGACCCCGGGCTCGCGCGGATCTCGCGGTACTCCCGGCGGCTCAAGGTGCAGCGGCTGCCGATCGAGAAGGTGTCGCAGGCCAGCGCGAACCAGCGCGCGGGCCGCTGCGGCCGGGTCGCGGACGGCATCTGCATCCGGCTCTACGCCGAGGACGACTTCGACGCGCGGCCGGAGTTCACCGACCCGGAGATCCTGCGTACCAACCTCGCGTCCGTCGTGCTGCAGATGATCTCCCTCGAGCTCGGTGAGATCACCGAGTTCCCGTTCGTCGAGCCTCCCGACGTGCGCAGTGTCAACGACGGGTTGGCGCTGCTGCACGAGCTGGGCGCCCTGGACGGTGGCGTGTTGAGCCCCGTCGGTCGGGCGCTCGCGGCGCTGCCCGTCGACCCGCGGCTGGGCCGCATGCTCGTGGAGGCCGACCGCAACAACTGTCTGCGCGAGGTGCTGGTCATCGCCGCCGCGCTGTCCGTGCAGGACCCGCGCGAACGCCCCACGGAACAGCGCCAGGCCGCCGACGAGCGCCACGCCCGCTTCGCCGACTCCCCGGACTGCTCAGATTTCCTTGCCTTCCTCAACCTGTGGACCTACGTCAACGAGCGGCGCGCCGAGCTCACCGGCAACCGCTTCCGCAGACAGCTGCGCGAGGAGTTCCTGCACTACCTGCGCATCCGCGAGTGGCAGGACCTGCACGCCCAGCTCCGTTCCGCCGCCCGCAACGCGGGGATGACGCTCAACGACACCGAGGCCGACGCGGACCGCATCCACACCTCGGTGCTCGCGGGCCTGCTGTCGCAGGTGGGGTTGAAGGAGGCGGACACGAAGGAGTACCTCGGCGCGCGCGGCGCGAAGTTCATGATCTTCCCCGGCTCGTCGTTGGCGAAGCGGGGACCGCGCTGGGTGATGGCCGCCGAGCTGGTGGAGACCTCCCGGCTGTTCGCCCGCACCGTCGCCCGGATCAAGCCGGAATGGATCGAGCCTCTGGCCGGGCACCTGGTGAAGCGGAACCACTCCGAGCCGCACTGGTCGCGCAAGCGGGCCGCCACCGTCGCCGTCGAACGCGTCACCCTCTACGGCGTGCCGATCGTGGTGGACCGCCACGTCGAGTACGGGCGGATCGACCCGGAGGCCGCACGGGAGCTGTTCATCCGCCACGCGCTCGTCGAGGGCGACTGGGACACCCGCCACGGCTTCTTCCACGCCAACCGCGCGTTGCTGGACAGCGCCGAGGAGCTGGAGAACCGGGCGCGGCGGCGCGACCTGGTCGTCGACCCCGAGACGCTCGTCGAGTTCTACGAGCAGCGCATCCCGCCCCACGTCGTGTCGGGGCGGCACTTCGACACCTGGTACCGCAAGGCGAAGCCCGCGCTGGAGCTCACCGAGGAGTTGGTGCGCACCGCCCACGCCGCCGGGATCGACGCCTCCGCCTATCCCGACCACGTCGAGGCGGGCGGGCTGACGCTGCCGCTGTCGTACGCGTTCGAGCCGGGGCGGCATGACGACGGCGTCACCGTCGACGTGCCCGTCGCGGCGCTGCACCAGATCGACCCCACGCCGTTCACCTGGCAGGTGCCGGGGCTGCGCGAGGACCTGGTGACGGCGCTGATCAAGACGCTGCCCAAGAACCTCCGCCGCAACTTCGCGCCCGCCCCCGACCACGCGCGTGCCGTGCTGGCCCGCCTGCGCAACCAGGACGAGCCGCTGCTCGACGGCCTGGAGCGCGAGCTGGGGCGGATGAAGAACATCGACATCCCCCGCGAGGCCTGGGAGCTCGGCAGGCTGCCGGAGCACCTGACCGTCACGTTCCGGGTCGTCGACGAGCGCGGCCGGGAGGTCGCGCGCGGCACCGACCTGGAGGCGCTGCGCCACGAACTGGCGCCGAGGGTGCGCGCGGAGCTCGCCGCCGCCGGGGTGGAGCTGGAGCGCACCGGGCTCACCACCTGGGGGGTCGGCGACCTCCCCCGTGAGCACGCCATCCGCCGCGGGCGCCACACCGTCAGCGGTTTCCCCGGGCTCGTCGACCGCGGCGCGGGCGTCGACGTGCGGGTGTTCCCCACCGTCGCCGAGCGGGACCCGGCCCACCACCGCGGCGTCCGGCGCCTGCTGCTGCTCGGCACCCCCTCGCCCGCCAAACAGGTGACCCGCGGCCTGGACAACGCCGCGAAGCTGACGCTGTCGCGCAACCCGCACGGCTCGGTGGCCGCGCTGCTGGAGGACTGCGTCACCTGCGCGTCCGACGCCCTGGTCGCCGCCGCGGGCGGTCCACCGTTCGACGAACGCTCCTACCTACGGTTGGCGCGGCTGCACCGCGAGAAGCTGCCGGGCACCACGATGCGGGTGCTGCAGTCCGTGCGCGGCGTGCTCGACGTCTGGCACCGGGTACAGGCTCTGCTCACCGATACGCACCAGCAGGCGCTGCGCGCCGGGGTCGCCGACATCACCGCACAGCTCGACGCGCTCGTCGGAGCGGGGTTCGCGACGGACGCGGGCGCCGCGCGGCTCGGCGACGTCGCGCGCTACCTGGAGGCCGTCGAGCGACGGATCGAGAAGCTGCGCGTCGACCCCGCCCGCGACGCGGAGTGGACCGCGCAGGTTCGCGTCGCCGCCGACGAGTACTCCGCCGAGCTGGCCGCGCTCCCCCACGGCGTCGGGCCGTCCCCGGAGCTCCGCGAGATCCGCTGGATGATCGAGGAGCTGCGGGTGAGCCTCTACGCCCACCCGATGCGCACCCGCTACCCGATCTCCATCAAGCGCATCCAGAAGGCGATCGACGAGCTTCCGCGCGCATGAGGTGAACGTGAGAGTGGTCAGTGGGCACCGCGACCACTCTCCTGTTCACCTCATGCGACGAGTTCGTCGAAGAGGCCGACCCTGCTGGCCAGTTCGATCCAGCAGGGCGGACGTCGCAGAGGCGGGCGCGGAGGTGCCCTCCTGCGGTACATGATCGTCGTCCTGGCGCGTTGTCGGCCACATCATCTGGCCGGAAATGCACCGAAGCCACGATCAAGGCGCCCAGCTGTTCGGCCCGCGGCGGGCACCGCACCGTCCTCGTCATGATCGCCAAGAGTGGTGCCAGAGCGACCGGTTTGTCGCTGTGGCACCACCTTCAGCGATCAAGACGCCCTACCGCGCTCGCGGGCGAGGTCTGACCGAATTCGCCAGCAGGGTCAAGGCCTCGCGGGCAGATGTCCACCCGGCATGCTCGCCGGATGCACAGCGTGCCGGGGCGGCCGGAGGCGTTTCGGGGTCGGCCGCCGTCGCGGCGGGTCTGGTCACGATGAACCGCCTGCGCGGACCGCGGTTCGCACAGCTGTTCCCCGACACCTACGTCACCGTCGATCCGCCCGACCTGGCGCTGCGCTCGCACGCGGCCTACCGACACGTCGAGGGCCGCGGCGTGTTGTCGGGATACTCGGCGGCCGAGGTGCTCGGGGCGTCCTGCGGGCCGCGGGAGTCCCCGGCCGAGGTGACGGTCCCGGGCGGCGGGCAACGGGTCCATCCCGGGCTCCTCGTGCACCGCGACCGACTCGCACCGGGCGAGATGCAGGCGGTCGGGTCGCTGCGGACCACAACACCGCTGCGCACCGCCTACGATCTCGCCCGCCGCGGGGAGCTCGTCGACCGGCGTCGAGACCACTCTGGTGTTCACCTCGCGCGGAGACGCCCGACGCCACTCGGCCACCCGTCCTCGTCGACGGCGGAATCTGCGACGATCCCCCGATGGCCGAATACGCACACCTCGGTGAGGCACTGGGCACCGACTTCTTCTCCGTCCGCGAGCAGTTCACCAGCGAGCAGTGGGACAGGTTCATCGCCGTACGCACGTTCGTCGACGACGAGGTTCTGCCCGACATCGGCGACTACTGGGAGAAGGCCGAGCTGCCCTGGCACCTGTTCCGGCGGCTGCCCGAGCTGAAGATCGTCGGCGAGGACATCCACGGCTACGGCGCGGCGGGGATGAGCCCGATGGCGGTCGGGCTCGTGCACATGGAGCTGCACCGCGGCGACGGGTCGCTGGGCACGTTCCTCGGTGTGCACGCCGGGCTCGCGATGCAGTCGATCGCCATGTGCGGGTCGGAGGAGCAGAAGCAGCGCTGGCTGCCCCAGATGTCGACCATGGAGAAGCTCGGCGCGTTCGCGCTCACCGAGCCCGACCACGGCTCCGACTCGATCGCACTGGAAACCACCGCGCGGCGGGACGGCGACCACTGGGTCCTCGACGGCTCGAAGCGCTGGATCGGCAACGGCACCGTCGCCGACCTCGTCGTCGTGTGGGCGCGCGACACCGACTCCGGCGACGTCATGGGCTTCGTCGTCGAGACCCCGGCCGAGGGCTACACGGCCACGGTCATCCCGGGCAAGGTGTCGCTGCGCTCGTTGTGGCAGGCCGACATCGAGCTCACCGGCGTGCGCGTGCCCGAGGACAACCGGCTCGCCAACGCGCGCTCGTTCTCCGACTGCGGGCGGGTGCTCGCCAACACCCGCGGCATCTGCGCCTGGATGGCGCTCGGCCACGCGACCGCGGGCTACGACGCCGCGCTGCGCTACGCCTTGGCCCGGCAGCAGTTCGGCAAGCCGCTGGCGTCGTTCCAGATCGTGCAGCAGCGGCTGGTGCACATGCTCGCCGACCTGACCTCGATGCAGCTCTACTGCATGCAGCTCGGACGCCTCGCCGACGCCGGGGTCCTGTCCCCGACCGTCGCCGGGCTGGCCAAGATGCACAACACCCGGACCGCCCGGAAGATCCTCTCCGAGGCCCGCGACCTGCTGGGCGGCAACGGCATCCTGCTGGAGAACCACGTCGTGCGGCACTGGGCCGACATCGAGGCCATTCACACGTTCGAGGGCACCGAGACGATGCAGACGCTCATCGTCGGCCGCGACATCACCGGGATCGGGGCGTTCGCCTGAGCTCGCCGAACGTGTGGCGCCAGGCGCGGTACCCGCCGTCGAGGTCCGTCGCGTTGCGCAGGCCGATGTCCTGCAGCGACGCGGCGGCCAGGCTCGAGCTGTAGCCCTCCGAGCACACCACGATCCAGACGACGTCATGGTCGACGGCCTGCTCGACCCGCGCGCCGGAGGTGGGGTCCAGGCGCCACTCGAGGTGGTTGCGCTCGATCAGCAGAGCCCCGTCCAGCTCGCCCTCCTGCTCGCGCTGCCAGCCCGGCCGGGTGTCCACCAGTACCGCGCCCGCCGCCACCATCTCGACGGCCCGCCGC
>JAKDLE010000219.1 GCA_030453005.1 Pseudonocardia sp.
ACGGGAAACGGACCCGGGGCAACCCGGGCACCGCGCCCGTGCCCGACCCAACTCACCCGGCGCAGGGGCGTCAGCGCTTCTGCCTACGGCTGCCGCCGTGCCAGTCCTGCGCCACGCCCACCTCGTCCTCGCTCACGCCGAGCGCGCGGAGCTGGGGCAGCTCGCGCATGCTGCGCTTCATCTCGGCGAACCCGGGGAAGCGGGCCAGGGCGATCACGTGGTCCCACAGCTCCGCGGCCTCGTCCTCGGCGGGCAGGCGGCTGATCACCGGTCCGAAGAACGCCACGCCCTCCGGCGGTTCGAAGTGCAGGATCGGCGTGCCCACGTCCTTCCCGGTCAGGGCCAGTGCCTCGTCGGTCTCAGCCTGGATCTCCGCGTCCCAGGCGGGTTCGTCGAGTGCGTCGGCGAGCCGGGCGGGCAGCCCGAGGCCTGCGAGCACCGGCGCCACGAACTCGGGTGTACCGCGGTGGCCGCGGCTGCCGGGGTCGTCCGGAACGGGCTCGCGGTCGAACACCTCGGTGCCGAGCGCGGCGTAGAGCCCGCCCACCGCCTCGCGGCCGTGCTCGGCCCGCGTGCGCGCGGCCACGCGGAGCAGCCGCAGACCGGCGGTGTGGCCCGCCTCGTACTCCGGCGGGAAGTGCGCGTCGTAGTCGACGTGTGAGTTGATCAGGCGCAGCGAGATGAACCGCCAGTCGACGGTGTACTCGCGCGCAGCCTGCACCCGGCGCACCCATTTGCTGGTCATCCAGGCGAAGGGACAGACGGGGTCGAAGTAGAAGTCGATGTCGGCCACGGATGCGACGGTAGGCCGGGACGCGGCCTACCGCGCGTCGGGGCGGCGCAGCACCTGCACGTCTCCGGGAAGCCCGGCTCCCGCCGACAGGTCCGCGAGGAACGACAGCAGCGTGGCGCGGAACGCGCGCATGGAGTGGGTCGGCACCAGGTCGGCACGCCGGGCGAGGGCGACGGTGCGGTAGAGCGCCGGGGTGAGCACGGTGCGCCGCAGCCGGGGGCGTCCGGAGAACACGACATCGGGCACCACGGCCACCCCGGTGCCCGCCTCCACGAGGCGCAGCACGGCGTCCATCTCGCCGCCCTGCACCGCGAACCGTGGCGTCTCGCCTGCGTCGGCGTAGGCCTGCAGCGTCGCCTCGCGTACGTCGTAGCCCTGCCGGGGCACGACCAGCGGCCTGCGCGCCAGCTCGTGCACGGTCATCGAGCCGCGCGCCGAGGGGGCAGGCTCCGACGCGGGGGAGGCCACCGACAGCCGCTCCCGCAGCAGCGGAGTGGTGTGCAGTGCCGGGTCGACGCCCGACGGCGGGACGATCACCAGCGCGACGTCGAGCTCCCCGCGCGCCAGGGAGCGCACCAACGGCTGCGACCCGCTCTCCACCAGCTCCAGCCGCACCTCGGGGTACCGGGAGTGGAACACGCGCAGCACGTCGGCCAGCACGCCGATGCACAGCGACGGTGTGGCGCCCACCCGAACCCGTCCACGGCGTAGCCCGATCAGCTCGGCCACGCCGGTGCGGGCGCTGTCGGCGTCGGCGAGCATCCGGCGGGCCAGCGGCAGCACCACCTCTCCGGCCGGGGTCAGCGTGATCCCGTCGCGGCCCCCGCGCTGCACCAGCGCCGCACCGAGCTCGTCCTCCAACACCCGCAGCTGCCGCGAGAGCGTCGGCTGGGCGACCCCCACGGCGTCGGCCGCGCGGGTGAAGCTGCGCGAGTCGGCGAGCGCGACGAGATAGGCGAGCTGCTGCAGGGTCACTGCCATACCCTATGTACATCAAGCCACCGTCCCGAATGCTTCCGCGACACGCGCCGCCTGACGATCACGGGCAGAGGGCCGCTGTTCGATCTCCACGAGCGACCATCCGTCCGTGATCACCGCGGTGGATCGAGGCTCAGCGGCGCGCCCGCGGCCTGCGGCCGGCGCCGGCAGGCCCGCGGCCTGGGCCCGCGGCCTGCGAAGCAGCGGCCCGGCCCGCCGGCGCCAGCGGGGCGGCCGCCGAGAGCCCGGCGCCGCAGCCTTCCTTCGAGGGTCTCACTCGGCGGTCCCGGGGCCTCGGACCTCGCAGCACGGTCCCGACCTCGCAGCCCCAGCACCTCTCGCGCAGCGCCCCCAACACCTGCGAGAGCCCAGATGGGCTGCGAGGCCGACGATGGGCGTGAGCAGCAGCGCGGGCCCTACCTCGTCGCCGAAGTCCGGTGCGGCGGCTGCCCCCAGTGAGGCGGAGCACGTGTGCCGTCGGCGCCACCCCGCTGACCTCGGGTCGAACCGGCGCCATAGCTCCTGGACATGGACGGGCGCCAGTCGATGCATTGGACGTCCTCGGCATGCGGTAGCCACCCTGAATCTCATGGTGTCCCCGGATCGGCGCGCAGGCGGTGCCCCGCCCACCCGACGCGCGCCGCGGCCGTCGTCGGTGCAGCTCAAGTTCGTGATGGCCGCCTCCGGTGCGGTCATGTTCGGGTACCTGGTCGTCCACATGATCGGCAACCTCAAGATCTTCTTGGGGCCGGAGGCGCTGGACACCTACGCCGAGTGGCTGCGGACCGCCGGCGCGCCCGCACTGCCCGAGCAGACGGTGCTCTGGGCCGTGCGCGTGGCGCTGCTCGTCGCCGTGGCAGGCCACATCGCGGCGGCCGCGGTCCTCGCGCGCCGGGCGAGTCGGGCGCGGCCGGTGCGGTACGCGCACCGCAGCGGGGTGCCCGGCTCCTACACCGCCCGCACGATGCGCTGGGGCGGAGTGATCATCGCGCTGTTCGTCGCCTACCACATCCTGGACCTGACGACGGGCACGCTGAACCCCCACGGCGTCCCCGGTGACGTCTACGCCAACGTCGTGGCCGACTTCGCGCCGCAACGCTGGTACGTGACGCTGTTCTACGTCCTCGCGGTCGTCGCGCTCGCGCTGCACCTGCGGCACGGGCTGTGGAGCGGGCTGCAGTCGCTGGGCCGCACTCGCGGGGCGAACGTGGCGACCCTCAAGGCGATCTCGACCGGAACCGCGGTGGTGCTGGCCGTCGGCTTCCTGGCCGTGCCGCTCGCCGTCACATCCGGATTGGTGGGCTGAGAACGATGTACTCGGAGTTCAGCATCGGCGAACCGATCGTCGACACCGTGGCGCCCGACGGGCCGATCGAGACCCGCTGGGAGCGCCGTCGGTTCGGCGTCCAGCTGGTCAACCCCACGAACAAGCGCACGATGAAGATCATCGTGGTGGGCACCGGCCTGGCCGGTGGCTCCGCCGCGGCGACGCTGGCCGAGGCCGGATACCGGGTGGCGAGCTTCTGCTACCAGGACAGCCCGCGCCGGGCGCACTCGATCGCCGCGCAGGGGGGCATCAACGCGGCGAAGAACTACGCAGGTGACGGCGACAGCGTGTGGCGCCTGTTCTACGACACGGTCAAGGGCGGGGACTTCCGCGCCCGCGAGTCCGGAGTGCACCGTCTCGCCGAGATCAGCGTGCAGATCATCGACCAGTGCGTGGCGCAGGGCGTGCCGTTCGCCCGGGAGTACGGCGGGCTGCTCGACAACCGCTCCTTCGGCGGGGTGCAGGTCTCGCGCACGTTCTACGCGAAGGGCCAGACCGGCCAGCAGCTGCTGCTGGGCGCCTACCAGGCCTTGGAGCGCCAGATCGACGCGGGCCGCGTCGAGATGCACACCCGCCACGAGATGCTCGAGCTCGTCGTCGTCGACGGCCGCGCGCGCGGCATCGTCACCCGCGACATGGTCACCGGCGAGGTCGAGACCCACCTGGCCGACGCCGTGGTGCTCGCCTCGGGCGGCTACGGCAACGTGTTCTACCTGTCCACCAACGCCAAGGGCTGCAACGTCACCGCGAGCTGGCGCGCGCACCGTCGGGGCGCGCTGTTCGCGAACCCGTGCTTCACCCAGATCCACCCGACGTGCATCCCGGTGTCGGGGGACCACCAGTCGAAGCTCACGCTGATGAGCGAGTCCCTGCGTAACGACGGCCGCATCTGGGTGCCGATGGAGAGGGCCGACACCCGTTCTCCGAAGGACATCGGCGACGACGAGCGCGACTACTTCCTGGAGCGCCAGTACCCGGCGTTCGGCAACCTGGTGCCCCGCGACATCGCGAGCCGCGCGGCCAAGGCGGTGTGCGACGCGGGGCGCGGCGTCGGCCCGTCCGGGTTGGGCGTGTACCTGGACTTCTCCGACATCATCAAGCGCACCGGCCGAGACGCGGTGGCCGCGAAGTACGGCAACCTGTTCGACATCTACGAGCGCATCACCGGCGAGGACCCGTACACGGTGCCGATGCGCATCTATCCCGCGGTGCACTACACGATGGGCGGGCTGTGGGTCGACTACGACCTGCAGAGCACCATCCCCGGGATGTTCGTGGTCGGCGAGGCCAACTTCTCCGACCACGGCGCCAACCGGCTCGGCGCCAGTGCGCTGATGCAGGGCCTCGCCGACGGCTACTTCGTCCTACCGAACACGATCGGCGACTACCTGGCCAGGAGCCACCTGGAGCCGGTGGCCGAGGACGCCTCCGAGGTGGTGCAGGCCCGCGCCGAGGTCACCGGCCGGATCGAGACGCTCCTCTCGATCGACGGCACCCGCACCGTCGACTCCTTCCACCGCGAGCTCGGCCACATCATGTGGGACCACTGCGGGATGGAGCGCACCGGGGAGGGCCTGCGCACGGCGCTCGACCTCGTCTCCGACCTGCGCCGGGAGTTCTGGCGGTCGGTGCAGGTGCCCGGCGCGGCGGCGACGCTCAACCAGTCGCTGGAGAAGGCCGGGCGTGTCGCGGACTTCCTGGAGCTCGCCGAGCTCATGTGTCTCGACGCGCTGCACCGCACCGAGTCCTGTGGGGCGCACTTCCGCGCGGAGAGCCAGGTCGACGGCGAGGCCGAGCGCGACGACGAGAGGTTCTCCTACGTCGCGGCGTGGGAGTTCACCGGTGTCGGCGAGGCCCCCGTCCTGCACCAGGAAGACCTGGCCTTCGACTACGTCACCCCGAGCCGGCGGAGCTACACGTGAAGTTGACCCTGAAGATCTGGCGCCAGTACGCGCCGCAGGACAGCGGCCGCCTGGTCGGCTACCAGATCGACGACGCCGACGAGGACATGTCGTTCCTGGAGCTGCTCGACGTGCTCAACGAGAACCTGATCCTGGCGGGCGACGAGCCGGTCGCGTTCGACCACGACTGCCGCGAGGGCATCTGCGGCTCCTGCGCCATGGTGGTCAACGGACAGCCGCACGGCCCGCAGAAGGCCACCACGGCCTGCCAGCTGCACCTGCGGCACTTCCGCGACGGGGAGACGATCGTCGTGGAGCCGTGGCGCGCGGCCGCGTTCCCCGTGATCAAGGACCTGGTTGTCGACCGCAGCGCGTTCGACCGGGTCATCGCGGCAGGCGGGTACGTCAGCGCGCCGACGGGCTCCGCCCCCGACGCGCACGCCACCCCGGTGCCCAAGGCGAACGCCGACCGCGCGTTCACGGCCGCGGCCTGCATCGGCTGCGGGGCGTGCGTGGCGGCGTGCCCGAACGGCTCGGCGTCGCTGTTCCTCGGTGCGAAGATCACCCACCTCGGAGAGCTGCCGCAGGGGCAGCCCGAGCGGGCCGACCGCGTCGTGCGGATGGTCGCCCAGCACGACGCGGAGGGCTTCGGCGGCTGCACCAACACCGGCGCCTGCACGGT
>JAKDLE010000005.1 GCA_030453005.1 Pseudonocardia sp.
TGCCCAGCCCGAAGCCGGCGGCGCCGCCGACGGCCGCGGGCACCGCGACCAGCAGGAGGCTGGAATCGGCCACGGTCAGCCGGTCCCGTCGGTCGGGGCGGCGGCGAGGTCGTCGAGGGCGAGAGCGAGGCAGTCGGCGAGCTCGTCCGCGTCGGGTATCACCGCCGCGTCGGCGGTCACCCCGACCCCGATCGTGTCGGCCCAGCTGATCAGGCCGATGCCGAGCGCGACGGTGCCCAGCGACAGCACGGGGAACACCGTCGTCACCGGCAGCCCCGCCACCCGGTGCGGGCGCCGCGACCCCGGCATGACCGAGACGTTGAGGTTGAAGAACCGCCTGCCCGCGATCACCCGGACGACGCGGGCGTGCAGCCGCGCGGGCAGCAGCCCCTGGGCCGCCATCACCAGGTCGGTCGCGGCCGGCTGTCCCCGCGGTGCCAGCTCGGCCAGGCCGGCGGCCACCGCCGCCAGCCGCCGGGCGGGCGGCATCGGGCCGACCGGCAGGTCCAGCGACATCCCCGCGGTCCAGTTCCCGCCGTCACCGCCGCTGCGGGCGGGCCGCGTGGAGCGCGGCACCATCGCCCGCAGCCGCTCGCCGGGCACGGTGCCGTCCCTGCCCTCCAGGTACTGGTGCAGGCCGCCCGCGACCACCGCGAGCAGCAGCGCCGTGCTGCTCACGCCACGCTCCCGCGCCACCGCTCGAACCTTGGCCGCGGGCAGCGCGGCGGTCGCGTACCGCCGGGCAGGCGTCGCGGCGCCCGGCAGGCCCGCGGGCGGCGGCCGGATCGCGCTCGCCAGGCTGACCAGCCCGCGCAACGCGAGAGCCGCGCGCCCGACGCGGCGGAGCCGGGCGCGGGCTGCGGGTCGCCTCCGGGCGGCAGGCCGCCGGACCGCCCGCGGAGCCGGCGCGGGTGCCGCGTCGGTGAGCAGCCGGATCAGCGCGTCGGTCAGCGCCACCCCGTCGCCGAGCGCGTGGTGCACGGTGACCAGGACGGCGGTGCGGCCGATGTCGGCATCGCGCAGGAGCTGCATCCGCCAGGGCGGCCCGTCGACGGGCGGCGCGGCGTCGAAGAACTCGTCGAGCGCGCTGCGCCACGTGCCCTCCCGACCCCGGCCGACGCTGCGGACTCCCAGCCTCCCCCGGCCGGCCACATCGTCGACGTGCACCCAGCGCGGCCACCGGCCCGACCGCAGCTCCAGCCGCCTACTCAGCATGGGCAACGCGGGCGCGCGCGCGGAGATGCGCTGCGCGAGGTGCTCCCCGAGCTCGGCGAGCGGTACCGTCCCGGCCTGCTCCGCCAGCATCAGGATCGCGCCGAGGCGGGGCGGCGGGCCCGTGCCCGCCGCGTGCACGAAGAACGCGTCCGGCGCGCGCAGCGGGACGCCGGCGGCGGCGCGGCCCCGACGCCCCCACCACGTCCGACCGCGGCCGTCCGCGATCCACCCGCTCTCCGACCTGGCCTGCACAAGTGCCGAACCTACCGATCCCGGGCGTCCTCGCCACACCCGACACGCGCGCCGCCGGTTTCGGCGGGCCCGGCGGCGGCAACCCGGGCTGTGCCTCGTCCGATCGGGCGGGCCCCGGCCGACCGGCAACGAGACTGGAATCCGATGGTCTACGTCCTCACGCTCGTCGCGGCGCTCATCGTGGCCGTCGGTGAGGTCATCCAGCAGCGCTGGGCCGCGCAGGCTCCCCCCGAGTACAACCTGTCGCCGAAGCTGCTGCTGTGGCTGGTGCGCCGCCCGCGCTGGCTGGGGGGCGTGGGCTGCTCCTTCGGCGGGAACGTGGTCTTCGCGGCGGCCCTGAGCACCGGCAGCGTGATCCTCGTCGAGGCGGTGTTCGTCGTCCGGCTGATCTTCGTGCTGATCATCGCCGCCGTGTGGAACCGGCACCCGGTCCCGCTCCGCGAGATGCTGGGCGGTCTCGCGATCACCGGCGGGCTGGTGGCGTTCCTGCTCGCGGCGCAGCCGAGCGAGAGCGCCGCCCAGAACGTGCCTGCGCTGCGCTGGGCGGTCGGCGGCGGCGCCGCGGTCGCGATCGCCGCGGTCCTCGCGGTGGTCGCCGCCAGGTCCGGCCCGAACCGTAAGGCGACCCTGCTGGGGACCGGGGCGGGCACGCTGTACGGGCTGCAGGCCTCCCTCACCCAGAGCGCGGTGCTCATCCTCTCCGGGGCAGGCGCCTTGGCGCTGCTGACGACCTGGAACGGCTACGCCGTCGCGACGGTGGCCCTGCTGGGCATGCTGCTGATCCAGAGCGCGTTCGAGGCGGCCCCGATCGAGGCGTCCTACCCCGCGGTGGTGACCGCCCAGCTGGTGGGCGCGATCGTGATCGGGGTGACCGTCCTCGGCGGCGAGGTCCGGCTCGACCCGGCGAGCCTGGCGGTGCTCCTCGCCGCGCTGCTGCTGATGATCCTCGGGGTCTTCCTCGTCGCCCGCTCGCCGCTGGTGACCGGGCAGGCCACGCGGTACCAGAAGCCCGAGGAGAGCACTCGTTGAACACGCTCATCGCCGCCGCCGCGGCCGTCGTCGCCGGGCTGTTCCTGGCGGTCGCGGGCACCCTTCAGCAACGCGCGGCGAGCAGGCGCCCGGAGGGCGGCACCGGGTTCGCGCTGGTGGGCCACCTGGTGCGCGACCGCATGTGGGTGCTGGGCATCGCCGCCGCAGGCGCCTCCTACGGCCTGCAGGCGGTCGCGCTGTCGTTCGGCACGCTCACCCTCGTTCAGCCGTTGATCGTCTCCGAGCTGCTGTTCGCGGTGCCGGTGTCGGTCCGGCTCCGCGGGCTGAGGCTGCGGTGGCGGGACTGGGGGGCGGTCGGCCTCGTCGTGGCCGGCCTGCCGGTCGGCATCGTGGCGGCCAGCCCGAGCGGCGGCGACCCGGTGCAGCCGTTCGGCGCCTGGCTGCCCGTCCTGATCGGGGTCGCCGTGCTCGGCGGTGGCGGCTGGCTCCTCACGCGTCGCCTGCAGGGCCCGGCCAGGGCGTCCGCCTTCGCCGCGGCAGGCGCCGTCGTCATGGGCACCCAGACGGCGCTGTACGCCGCGACGATCGCGCACGTCCGGCAGGGCTTCTGGCAGACGTTCACGCACTGGGAGACCTACGTGCTCATCGTGGTCAGCGTGGCCGGGGCGCTGATGATCCAGAAGGCGTTCCAGTCGGGCCCGCTGGCCGCCAGCGCACCGGTGATCGACTCCCTCCTCCCGCTGGTGGCCATCGCGATCGGCGTCGGCCTGTTCGGCGAGCAGGTCCGCACCACCGTGCTCGGCTTCACCGGTGCGGCGGTCGGGCTGGCCCTGCTGATCGGCGGCATCGTCGCGCTGGACACCTCCCCGGTCGTGCGCAAGGAGCAGCGCATCGAGCGCGAGGAGCAGGACGAGACGGCCGAGGAGGAAGAGGAGACGGCCGGACCGGCCGTCTGACAAGAACCGAGCACCGACACACCCCTGCTGACCAATCGGGCGGTGGCGCAGTTCGCACCGACCGTCCGTGGCGGGCCACGGCCGGCACGTCACGACCTGCGCCATGACGTGTAGCCACCCTCCGTTGCGGGGATGTAGTTCCGAATGCCGCATCTACGGGACGGCGTCGAGCGGAGGAAGGACGGTGGCATCATGCGGACCGCGTGCACCCCGGAGGACCTCCGGAAACTCGGTCCCGAGGAGCTTGCCCGGCTGGCCACGGAGATCCGATCGTTCCTGGTCGAGAACGTCGCGCGCACCGGCGGGCACCTCGGCCCGAACCTGGGGGTGGTCGAGCTCACCCTGGCCGTCCACCGGGTCTTCGACTCGCCCCACGAGCCCGTGGTCTTCGACACCGGCCATCAGGCGTACGTGCACAAGATCGTCACCGGTCGGGCGGCCTGCTTCGACGGCCTGCGCAGGCCCGGCGGGATCTCCGGGTACCCCTGTCGCGTCGAGAGCGAGCACGACTGGGTCGAGTCGAGCCACGCCTCGGCCGCACTGTCCTATGCGGACGGGCTGGCGAAGGCGTACGAGCTGTCCGGCGACCCGCGGCCCGTCGTGGCCGTCGTCGGCGACGGCGCCCTCACCGGCGGGATGTGCTGGGAGGCGCTGAACAACATCGGCGCCGGGAACCGGCCGCTGGTCGTCGTCGTGAACGACAACGGCCGGTCCTACGCGCCCACCGTGGGCGGCCTCGCGGAGCACCTCGCGGCGCTGCGCGGCGGCTCGGGGGCGCACGGCGAGCAGAGGTCGGTGTTCGAGGAGCTGGGGCTGGACTACCTCGGCCCGGTGGACGGCCACGACGTCGCTGCGCTCGAGATCGCGCTGCGCAAGGCCAGGGCGACCGGCGCGCCCGCCGTCGTACACGCCGTCACGCAGAAGGGCCGCGGGTACGCACCCGCGGAGGCGGCGACCGCCGAGCTGATGCACCAGGTCAAGCCGATGGACCCGCAGACGGCCGAGCCGCTGGTCCCGGCGGCGTCCAGCTGGACCCACGTGTTCGCCGAGGAGCTGGTGCGCCAGGGCGAGCGGCGCCCGGACGTCGTCGCGATCACGGCGGCGATGCCGGGCCCCACCATGCTCGACCGGTTCGCCGCGGCGTTCCCGATGCGGTGCTTCGACGTCGGTATCGCGGAGCAGCACGCGGTGACTTCGGCGGCAGGGCTCGCCATGGGCGGGATGCACCCGGTCGTCGCGGTCTACTCCACGTTCCTCAACCGCGCGTTCGACCAGGTCGTGATGGACGTCGGCCTGCACCGGCTGCCGGTCACCCTGGTG
This sequence comes from Pseudonocardia sp., assembly GCA_030453005.1. GTDB lineage: Bacteria > Actinomycetota > Actinomycetes > Mycobacteriales > Pseudonocardiaceae > Pseudonocardia. The sequence goes on from JAKDLE010000005.1 coordinate 4,734, forward strand.
CTGGACCGCGCAGGCATCACCGGGGACGACGGCGCCAGCCACAACGGCGTCTGGGACCTGTCGGTGCTCGGCGCGGTGCCGGGCCTGCGAATCGCCGCGCCGCGTGACGGCGAGTCGCTGCGCGAGGAGTTCGCGGAGGCGCTCGCGGTCGACGACGGTCCCACCTGCGTCCGGTTCGCCAAGGGAGCCGTCCCGGAGCGGGTGCCCGCGCTCGTGCGGACCGGCGGCGTCGCCGTGCTGCGCAGGCCCGGGCCCGCCGAGACCGCCGACGTGCTGCTCGTCGGGGTGGGCGCGCTCGCCGGGCCCGCCGTCGAGGCAGGCGACCGCCTCGCGCGCGAGGGCATCGGGGTCACCGTCGTGGACCCGCGGTGGGTTGCGCCGGTGCCCGCGGTGCTGGCCGAGCTGGCGGCCGCGCACCGCCTCGTCGTCACCGTCGAGGACGGCGGACGGCACGGCGGGTTCGGTTGGTCGCTCGCCGCGGCGCTGCGTGATGCGGACGTGGCGACACCCCTGCGGGACCTCGGCGTTCCCCGCCGCTACCTGCACCACGCGCCGCGCCCGGAACTGCTCGCCGAGCTGGGGTTGACGGCACCGGAGGTCGCCCGGCAGGTGGCGGCCTGGTTCGCGCGCCTACCCGGGGTGCAGCCCGCGCGCAACGGCTCAGGCGGCGGGGCCGAGGTCCACCGGGCGGGCCGTCAGCCCGCGGATCAGCACGCGGCGCCGGTACCGGAGCTCGTCCGGGTCCACGGCGAGTGACAGCCGGAGCGCCGGGCGGCCTGCGCACCGATCGCCACCTCGCCAGCATCGCCATGCCGACGAGCTCGGGCCGCGAGAGCTTGTCCCCCGTCCTCGGCGACCTCGACGAGCGCGTGCGCTGCAGGCCGCTGCTCCCGGTGCTGCTGTCGTCACACCGCCAGCACGAGGATGATGGAGGCGTAGATCCCCAACAGGAGCACGCCCTCGAACCCGACCTTCGCCACGCCGCGCGCCTGCCGGACCAGCAGACCGCCCACCACGACCACGGTCATCAACACGCTCGCCGCCGTCAGGAACAGCGCGTCTGCGCTGGCGGCGTGGTAAAGGGACCCGTCCCGGTAGAACACGTCGCCGACCACGACGTTCAGCGCGTCGAGACAGTTTCCTCCGAGGATCGCGGCGATGGCCAGGGTGAGCGCCCCCCGTCGCACCGCGGCGATCGCCGCGACGGTCTCCGGCAGCGCGTTGACCACCCCGAGCAGCACTGCGCCGACGAAGCCCGCGGCCAGCCCCGTCGCCGCGACGATGCCGTCCGCGGCCCGGGCCAGCGCGAACCCGCCGACCGCGACGATGCCACCGACGACCAGGAACTCCCCCCAGACCGACCAGGTGGTCCGGGTGTCGTCGGTCTCCTCGTCCGGCTCGTCCTGGCGGGTCCCTCCGGTCTGCACCGCCTGCCACATCGGGTCCTCGTTGCTGCTGCGGATCAGCATCACCCCGCCGACGTAGGCCGCGACGACGACCAGCGACACCGGATGGATGGCGGCCACCGTGACCGGCGGGAGAAGATTGGCCAGCACCACGAGAGTGAGCATGGCCATCAGCAGGCACCCGAACAGGATGTTCGACAGGGACGCCGCGGCGTGCTCGAGGTTGCCGCGGCTGTAGAACATGTCCGCCACCGCGATGGCCACGGTCTGGGCGGCGATGCCGCCCACGGCGTTGCTGTAGGCGAGTTCCGGATTGCCGGTCGCCGCCGAGACTGCGGTGATCACGATCCCGGACAGCGAGGTGGCGGCGCCGAAGAAGACCGCTCCGAACACCGCCTCGCCCCAGCCGGTGCGGTCCGCGAGGGTGTCGCCCAGGCCCGCCATGCGGGTCGCGCCGACCACGGTGATCGCCGCAGCGACCGCGAACACGACGACGCTGGGCCAGAGCGCCCACGTACTCAGCAGGAGGTCGATCACGCCCGAACCTTGCCACTGCTGCCCGGCGGAAAGCCTATGCGTTCATCGCTGTCTATCGGGGTTCTGCCTGGTGGACTCAGGCGACCCGGTACGGCTCCAGGTCCGCCGTCCTGGGCTCGAGCCCCAGCCCAGGCCTCCCCCGGTCCGGCCGCAGCACGCCGTCGGAGTCCGGGGAGAGCACCCCGTCGAAGGCCATGCCCTCGATGCGGACGTGGTCGTGGAAGTACTCGAGGTGACGCAGATGCCAGACCGCGGTGCCGACCTGTGCCGACACCTGGGGCGCGCAGTGCAGCGAGAGGTCCATGCTGCGCGCGTCGCAGAGCGCGGCCACCCGCAGCAGCGCGCTGATCCCGCCGCAGCGGGTCACGTCGGCCTGTAGGCAGTCCACCGCCCCGGCGTCGAGCATGTGGTGGAAGTAGGTCAGGTCGTAGCCGTACTCCCCCGCGGCGATGTCCACACCGGCGGGTCCCCGGTCGCGCAGCAGGCGCAGCCCGGTCAGGTCGTCGGAGCTGACCGGCTCCTCCATCCAGCGCACGTCGAACTCGGCGAAGCGCTCCGCCCAGAGCAGGGCCTGCTTGCGGGAGTAGGCGCCGTTGGCGTCGACGAACAGCTGCGTCTCCCCGATCGCGTCGCGCGCCGCCCGCAGCCTGCCGGGGTCCTCGTCGGGGTGGCGGCCGACCTTCATCTTGACCCGGGGGATCCCCGCCTCGGCCCAGCCCGCGAGCTGCCGCGCCAGCGTCGCGTCGTCGTAGGAGGTGAACCCTCCGCTGCCGTAGATCGGGGTGCCGTCGTGCACGGCGCCCACCGCCACGGTCAGGGGCACGTCGAGCAGCCGGGCGTGCAGGTCCCACAGCGCGATGTCGACGGCGGAGATCGCCTCGGCGACCAGGCCGGGTTTGCCCAGGTTGCGCACGGCGTGCAGCATCGCCGCCCACGACGCGGCCGGCGTCGTGGCCTCCCGGCCCTGCACCACCCCCGCGAGCTTGCCCCGGACCACCTGCGCCGCGGCGGGGCCTGCGTAGGTGTATCCGATGCCGACGTGGCCACCGCCGCGCGCGGTGACGAGGATTAACGTCGTCGAGTCCCAGGACAGGGTGCCGTCGGACTCGGGGGCGTCGGTCGGGATGACGTAGGCCGCCGCGTCGACGTGGTCGACGGTGGGCGCGGAGGGGTCGGTCACGGTGCGGAGGTACCCGCAACGGTGGCGGGTAATCGACAAAGCTCTGGGATTGGGTTGCCCTCCTCGCGGCCGGGTAACGCCGAGGTGACCGCGACGCACTCATGTGGGGACGACACCATGCCGCAGACCGCCGACTTCATCCTGTACCGGCTCCGCCAATGGGGCATCCACCGGATATTCGCCTACCCGGGCGACGGGATCAACAGCCTGCTCGGCGCGTTCGACCGGGCGAACGGCGACCCGGAGTTCATCCAGCCGCGCCACGAGGAGATGGGCGCGTTCATGGCCACCGCGCACGCCAAGTTCACCGGCGAGATCGGCTGCTGCATGGCGACCTCCGGCGGTGGCACGATCCACCTGCTCAACGGGCTCTACGACGCCAAGCTCGACCATCAGCCGGTGGTCGCCATCCTGGGCCAGCAGAAGCGGATCGCGCTGGGTGCCGGGTTCCAGCAGGAGATCGACCCGAACACGCTCTACAAGGACGTCGCCGAGTACGTCCAGACGATGATGCACCCGGCGCAGGCCCGCCAGCTCATCGACCGGGCGTGCAAGGTGGCACTGTCCAACCGGACCGTCGCGGCGATCATCGTGCCCGAGGACGTCGCGATGGCCGAGGCCGAGACCAGCCCGCCCAGGACGCACGGCGCGGTGTACACCAGCGTCGGCTGGACCAAGCCGCGGGTGATCCCGCCGGAGACCGAGCTGCGCAAGGCCGCCCAGATCCTCAACGAGGGCAAGAAGGTGGCGATGCTGGTCGGGCAGGGCGCCGCGGAGGCCGCCGACGAGGTCGTGCAGGCCGCCGAGCTGCTCGGCGCCGGCATCGCGAAGACCTCGCTCGGGCGCGCCACCGTGCCCGACGACCTGCCGTACGTCACCGGCCCGATCGGGCTGCGCTCCACGTCGAGCCACCACATGATGATGAACGCCGACACCCTGTTCATGATCGGCACCAGCTTCCCGTACATGGAGTGGATGCCGGAGGAGGGCCAGTGCAAGGGCGTCGAGATCGACATCGACGGCCGCCAGATCGGCATCCGGTACCCGATGGACGCCCACCTGGTCGGCGACTCGAAAGAGACGCTCAAGGAGCTCATCCCGCTACTGCAGCGCAAGACCGACCGGTCCTGGCGCGACGAGATCGAGGGCCAGGTCGACGAGTGGTGGCAGATCCTGGACGACCGCGCGCACCAGCCGGCCGACCCGCTCAACCCCGAGCTGGTGGCGCACGAGCTGTCCAAGCGGCTCCCCGACGAGGCCATCATCACCACCGACGCCGGCTCGGTGGCCAACTGGTGGGCCCGGCACCTCAGGCTGCGCAAGGGGATGGCCGCGTCGCTGGCGGGCAACCTCGCCACGATGGGCCCCGGGACCCCGTACGCGATCAGCGCGAAGCTCGACTTCCCGGGCCGACCCGTCATCGCGATGGTCGGCGACGGCGTGTTCCAGATGAACGGCATGCTCGAGCTGATCACCTGCAAGCGCTACCTGGACCGGCTGAACGACGGACCGCTGATCTTCTGCGTGTTCAACAACCAGGACCTCAACCAAGTGACCTGGGAGCAGCGGGCGATGGCGGGCGAGCCGAAGTTCCCCGGCTCGCAGGAGATCCCCGACGTGCCCTACGCCGAGTTCGCGAAGCTGCTCGGTTTCACCGGCATCCGCTGCGACAGCCCCGACACCATCGGCGCGGCGTGGGACCAGGCGCTGGCCGCGAACGGCCCGGTGGTGCTCGAGGTCGTGGTCGACAAGGAGATCCCGCCGGTGCCGCCGCACATCAAGAGGGAGCAGGCGCAGAAGGTGGCCAAGGCGCTGCGCCAGGGCGACCCGGAGGCGTGGGGCATCGTCACCAAGGGCGCGCGGCAGAAGATGCACGAGTTCACCGAGTCGATGAAGGCGCTGGCCAAGCGGTGACCGCCACGATTCCTGCGCACGGCGACACCCGGTTCCGCAGCGGGATGTCCGCCGTCGAGACGATCAACGTCAAGGGCCTGGAGGGCCACCTGCGCCGCCACGTCACCGGGGAGGTCCGGTTCGACCGCGGCTCGCTGGCCATGTACGCCAGCGACGCGTCGAACTTCCGGCAGGTGCCGATCGGCGTCGTGGTGCCGAAGACCCTCGACGACGTCGTCGAGACGGTGCGGGCGTGCCACCGCTACCGGGCGCCCGTGCTGTCCCGCGGCGGCGGCACCAGCCTGTCCGGCGAGACGGTGAACAACGCCGTCGTCATCGACTTCTCCAAGTACCTGACGGAGATCGGGGACATCGACGTCGCCGAGCGCCGGGTCACCGCTCAGCCCGGGGTGATCAACGAGGAGCTCAACAAGGCCACCGGGAAACACGGGCTGGTGTTCGGGCCGGACCCGTCGACGCACTCGCGGTGCACGATCGGCGGCAACATCGGCAACAACTCCTGCGGCGTGCATTCGGTGCAGGCGCACTTCTACGGCCCCGGCCCGCGCACCTCGGACAACACGCACGCCCTGGAGATCGTCACCTACGACGGCGAGCGGTTCTGGGTGGGCAACGACGAGGAGGACCAGCTCACCGCGACCATCGCCGCGGGCGGGCGCAAGGGCGAGATCTACGCCAAGCTGCGCGACCTGCGCGACCGCTACGCCGACGACATCCGCGCCGGCTACCCGTCGGTGGACGTGCTGCCGCGGCGGGTGTCGGGCTACAACCTCGACGAGCTGCTGCCGGAGAAGGGCTTCAACGTGGCCCGCGCCGTCGTGGGCACCGAGGGCACCTGTGCGGTTGCGCTGAACGCGACGCTGCTGCTCACCCCGGGGCTCTACGAGCGCACCACCGTGCTCGTGCAGTACCCGGGAGTCGCGGAGGCGGCCACCCACGTCAGCGAGATCATGGCGTGGCGCCCGATCGGGCTGGAGGCGGTCGACGAGCTGCTCGTCCACGACCAGCAGCTCAAGGCGCTCAACATCGCAGGCATCCACGAGCTGCCCCGCCGCGACGACGGCGGAGCCTGGCTGATGGTGCAGTTCGGCGCGGACACCAAGGAGGAGTCGGTCGGGCGCGCCGAGGCGCTCGTCGCGTGGCTGCGCGACGAGAAGGGCTACGACGCCGACCGGATGGTCCTGTCCAAGAGCGTGCAGGAGGGCGGCGACTCCGAGGACCTGTGGGCGATCCGGGAGGCCGGCCTCGGCTCCACCGCGTTCCCGCCGGACGGCGACGACCACTGGCCCGGCTGGGAGGACTCCGCCGTGCCGCCGGACCGCGTCGGCGACTACGTGCGCGACCTGCAGCAGCTCTACGCCAAGCACGGCCTGCGCGGGGCGATGTACGGCCACCTCGGCGAGGGCTGCATCCACTCCCGGATCAGCTTCGACCTGCGCACGGCAGACGGCCTGCGCACCTACCGCGCGTTCCTGGAGGAGGCGGGCGACCTCATCGCCGCGTACGGCGGCACGATGTCCGGCGAGCACGGCGACGGCCAGCAGCGCGCCGAGCTGCTCGACAAGCAGTACGGGCCACGGCTGATGACCGCGATGCGCGAGTTCAAGGCGATCTGGGATCCGGACTGGAAGATGAACCCGGGCAAGGTCGTCGACGCCTACCGCTTCGACGAGAACCTCAAGCTGGGCGTCGACTACAACCCGGCCCTGGGGCGGGCGGGTAAGGACACCGTGCAGTTCGCCTACCCGCAGGACGACGGCGACTTCGCGCACGCCGCGCTGCGCTGCGTCGGGGTCGGCAAGTGCCGGGTGCCCGAGGCGCAGAGCACGATGTGCCCCAGCTTCCAGGTCACCCGCGAGGAGAAGCACTCCACCCGGGGACGCTCGCGGCTGCTGTTCGAGATGCTCCGCGGCGAGGTGATCACCGACGGCTGGCAGTCGAAGGAGGTCGCCGACGGGCTCGAGCTGTGCCTGGCCTGCAAGGGCTGCACCAGCGACTGCCCGGTGGACGTGGACATGCCCACCTACAAGGCCGAGTTCCGCTACCACCACTACAAGTCGCTGCGTCGCTGGCGCGGGCGCTACGCCTACGCGTTCGGGTTCATCGACCAGGTGTCGCGGCTGGTGGCGCTCGCGCCCGGCCTGGTCAACACGGTCACGCAGACGCCGGGGCTCGCCCGGCTGGCCAAGCTCGCCGGTGGCATCGACCGGCGCCGAGAGCTGCCGGAGTTCGCGCCGCTCACGCTGCAGCAGTGGTTCGCCGAGCGGGGCGGTACCCGCAACCCGAACGGCCGCCGGGTCGTGCTGTTCCCGGACACGTTCAACAACCACCTGCACACCGACGTCGGCGTCGCATGCGTGGAGGCGATCGAGGCGGCCGGGTGGCAGGTCGTGCTGCCGCAGGCGCACGTCTGCTGCGGGCGCCCGCTCTACGACTACGGCTTCCTCGACGTCGCGCGGCGCTACCTGCACCGGGTGCTCGACGTGCTGCGCGAGGACATCCGCGCGGGCACCCCGGTGGTCGGGATGGAGCCGAGTTGCCTGGCGGTGTTCCGCGACGAGCTGACGAACATGCTCCCGCACGACGAGGACGCGGTGCGGCTGGCGCGCAATGCCTACCATTTCGGCGAGTTCTTCACCGCGTTCGACGTCGAGCCGCCGCGGCTCGACCGCGAGGCCCTGCTCTGGGGTCACTGTCACCAGCGCGCCACCGGCGGGGTCCAGCCCGAGCAGCAGGTGCTCGAGCGGATGGGCGTCGAGGTCGAGTCGCTCACCGGAGGCTGCTGCGGGCTGGCGGGCTCGTGGGGCTTCGAGGAGGGCAAGTACGACATATCGATGGACTGCGGCGAGCAGAAGCTGCTGCCGACGGTCCGGGAGGCCGCGCAGGACACGGTCGTGGTCGCGAACGGCTTCTCCTGCAAGACGCAGATCGAGGAGGCCGGCACGGGCCGCCGCGCGCTACACCTCGCGCAGGTGATGGCGATGGCGCGCGAGCACGGCCGCCGGGGCTACCGCGGCGGGCCGCCGGAGGAGCCGTACTACCTGAAGCGGCCGCAGGCCGGGCCACGGCGGCAGGCCGCCCGGGCACTCGCGGGTCTCGTCGCAGGCGGGCTGGGCGCGGCGGCGCTCGGCGGCGTCGCCGCCGCACTGGGGAGGAGGCGCTGATGATCGTCGTGATCACGGGTGGCACCGCGGGCGTGGGCCGCGCCACCGTGCGGGAGTTCGCGCGATCCGGGTACGACGTGGCGATCCTCGCGCGCGGCGCCGCCGGGCTCGCGGGCGCCGCCGAGGACGTGCGGGGCGCCGGCCGGCGGGCGCTCACCGTGCCGACCGACGTCGCCGACCACGAGGCCGTCGAGCGGGCCGCCGAGCGCGTCGAGGCGGAGCTCGGCGAGATCGACGTGTGGGTGAACGTCGCCTTCTCGGGGTCGCTCGCGTTCTTCTGGGACACCTCCCCCGAGGAGTACGAGCGGATGACACGGGTGACCTACCTCGGGCAGGTCAACGGCACGCGAGCGGCGCTGGCGCGGATGCGGCCCCGGGACCGGGGCGTGGTCGTCAACGTCGGGTCGGCGATGGCGTTCCGGTCCATCCCGCTGCAGTCCCCGTACTGCGGGGCCAAGCACGCCGTCAAGGGGTTCACCGAGTCCGTCATCACCGAGCTGGCGCACGAGAGGAGCAACGTCAAGGTGTGCATGGTGCAGCTGCCGGGCCTGAACACCCCGCAGTTCACCTGGAACCTCAACAAGATGCCCGAGCATCCGATGCCGGTGCCGCCGATCTTCCAACCGGAGCTGCCCGCGCGCGCCATCCGTTTCCTCGCCGAGCACCCGCGCCGCAACATGTGGGTGGGCCTGTCCACGGCGTACACGATCCTCGGTGAGCGGCTCGCGCCCAAGCTGCTCGATCTCTACCTCGGCAGGACCGGGGTGAAGTCGCAGCAGACGAGCCCGGACAAGCCCCGCTACGGGTCCAACGTCTTCGCCCCGTCCGACGACGAGGCGGACCGGGGCGCGCACGGGCCGTTCGACGACCAGGCGTACGGTGCCGACCCGCAGCTGTGGATGTCGATGCACCGGCGGGCCATCCTCACCGGCCTGGCCGGCGTCGCCGCGCTCCTCGGCGTCCGGCTCGCGCGTCGGTGAGCCCGTTCGCGCCACCACCGGAGCCGGTGGACGACCTGTCGGTTTCGGCGGCGCCGGACGGCGAGCAGCCAGGCCACCGCCCACGCCGGGCGGTCGGCCCGGTGGCCGGTGCCCGCCCGGACCGTCCGGTCCGTGGCCGGCAGCAGCGCGGCGCCGTGCGCGCCGCGCAGCACCGGTCAGGGCGGTCCGCTGCCGCGAGCGGCCGCTCGCGGGTCAGCCGCACCACGCGAGCGCGAAGGGCTGACGGCCGCGACCCTGCCCTTGATGGCCGCAATCGGGACTTCCGCGCCACCTGCGTCGCGGATGTCCCGATCCCGACGATCAAGGCGCCGTCGCGGCGCCTGCCCAGCTGATCGCCTCGGTGCTGGCGTTCCTGTCCCGCGACGCGCCCGCCGCGACCGCGATGGGCGTGCTGGGTGCCACCTGGCTCACCGCGGGCGTCGTCCTGTTCACCGCCCCGCCGGGATCGCAGAGCCGGGCGTTGGGGTTGTTCCTGTTCCTCGCCGCCGCCGGCGTCCTGCTCTCGGCGGTCACCGCGTCGCTGGGCAAGCTGGTCGCCGGGCTGGTGCTGGCCACCGCCGCGCTGCGGCTCGCAGTCACCGGCGTGTAGGAGTACACCGGTGCGGGCGGGTAGCGGGACGCGGCCGGCTGGATCGGCGTGGTCCTGTGCGTGCCGGCGCTGTACGCCGCGCTCGCCGTCGACCTCGAGGACGTCCGGCACCGGCCCGTGCTGCCGATGCTGCGCCGCGCCCGGGGGAAGGCGGCGGTGACCGACGGGCTGATCGGCACCGGCGGCGACATCGAACGCGAGCCGGGCGTGCGCGAGCAACTGTAGCCCCGGCTCGTGCAGCCACACCCAGGGCTGGAGCCGCCGCCGGGGGACCGGCCCGACGACCACCAGGTGTGAGTGACATCACGCGGGGTGCCGCCGGCGGGTCGGTTTGGTGGGCACGGCGCCGGGCATCCGCCGCGTATCCGGACATGACGAGCCGGCGAAGGATGAGGCAGTCGTGACACGCGCAGGTAGGCGGGCCGGGACGGCCCAGACCCAGCGGGAGTCGCCCGAGGGAACCGTCGTCCAACCCGCCGACGGCGTCGTCGCCGCGGACCCGAACAGCGGGGAGGCGTGGACCGAGCGCAGCCGGATCGTGCTGACGCCCGTCGCGGCGCCGTCGATCCTGGGCCTGTTCGGCTTCGCCGGCGCGACGTTCATGGTCGCCTCGCTGCTCGCCGGCTGGTGGGGCGGGGCCATGGCGCCCGGCCTGGCCGAGGCGACGATCGCCCCGTTCGCGCTGTTCTTCGGCGGGCTGGCGCAGTTCCTGGCCGGGATGTGGTCCTACCGGGCCCGCGACGGCTTGGCCACCGCGATGCACGGCACCTGGGGCTCGTTCTGGCTGGCCTACGGCCTGATCGTGCTGCTGACGGCCGGCGGCGTGTTGCCGCCGAGCGTGCTGGAGTCGACCGCGTTCGGCTACTGGTTCATCGTGCTGGCGGTGGTGACGATCTTCGGGGCGATCGCGTCGCTGTTCGAGAGCCTCGGGCTGTTCACGGTGCTGTCCCTGCTCGCCGCCGCCGGAGCCGCCGCGTTCTACGTCGCGGTCGCGTTTATGCTCGCCGAGACCAGCAAGGGCCGCACGATCCTGCCGCTGGGCAAGTACAAGGCCGACCAGAACATCCCGGGCCGCCAGGCCACCGAGGCGATCGGGTACCCGGCCGGGATGCCGGGGTCGAAGGTCGGCCAGTAAACGACCGACGACCCGGGCCACGGTGACCTCCCGCAGGCCGCGCAACCGACCACCCCGGCTCCCGGCCGGGGTGGTCGCGCATTCCGGGAACGCCCGGTTTCGCCGAGCCGGACGCCGCGATCGCGCTCGTCGGTGGAGACCCTGCACCTCTGGCCGGAGCGGCCGCGCGGTCCGGGCGAGGGGCCTGCGCGAGGACGCCGCACCGTCATGATCCCTTCGGGCCGGGCCAGGGGGCGGCCAGCCGGACGGCGGACTCGAGCAGCAGCGCGTGCACGAACGCCTGGGGCAGGTTGCCGCGCAGCTGGCGCTGGCCGACGTCGAACTCCTCGGAGAACAGCCCCGGCGGCCCGCAGGCGGCGCGGTTGCGCTCGAACCAGCGCGCGGCCGACAGGGTGTCACCCTGCTGGTGGCTGCCCAGCGCCATCACGAAACCGCACAGCAGAACGCGCCCTCGGCCTCGCCGAGCGGCCGGGCGTCGTGCCGGAACCGGTAGACGTAGCCCTCGTCGGCCAGCTCCGCGCGGACGGCGGCCAACGTCGCGACTCACCGCGGGTCGTCGGCCCGCAGGGCACCGCGGATCGGCGCGAGCAGCAGGGCGGCGTCGACCCGGGCGTCGTCGGGGGCGGTCCGCGAGGGTGTTCCAGGCCGCGGCGTCCGACACGGCGGCACCGGCGGCGGCCATCGCACGCAGCCCCGCGGCGCAGATCAGCCGCGAGTGCGTCCAGCGCCGCTCGTCGAGCTCCCACAGGCCCGCGCCCGGCTCGTGCCACCGCTGCTCGATCGCGGCCACCAGGGTGGTGACGGCCCGGTAGTGCTCGGCGTCGAGGCGGTCGTGCCTGCCCGCGGCGGCGAGCAGCAGCAGCGCCTCGCCGAACGCGTCGAGCTGGAACTGCGACCGGACCTGGTTGCCGAGCACGTCGGTGCCGCCCGGATAGCCGGGCAGGTCCAGCGAGCGCTGCTCGGGCACCGCCTGCCCGGTCACGGTGTAGGCAGGCATCAGGTTCGGACCGTCGGCGAGGACGCGCTCGCTGACGAAGCGCACCGCGTCGTCCAGCAGCGGGTGCGGACCG
>JAKDLE010000220.1 GCA_030453005.1 Pseudonocardia sp.
CGACCCGCCCCCCTTCTGACACCGGTCCAGAAGCGCGCCCGCGGCCACCGGCCCGGCCGGACTCCATCAGACGGTTCCGAAGGATCTTCACGCTCGACCGTGGCGAACACCGCGGCCGGTGCCACCCCGTCCAGCGGGCGACACGCCCGTGGCCTGCGACATCTGGCCGCTCGGGCCGGGGGCGGTGTACTTGCGCTGGGATCTTGCGGCCCACCCCCAAGGTCGCCGCCAGCTCGTGCTGCGACCGGCCCGCGTACCAGCGGATCAGAATCTCCACGATGGCGGTCACTTGGGTGTCCTCCTCACCACAGTGGCTCCACCTCGCTGCTCGGCAACGACATGGAGGCTTGCGTCTACCGAGGACCAGACCGGCACCGACACGCACGTCGTCCCCCCAGCCCAAGGGAGTTCCGTGATCGTCAACCCCTCGCGCTGGGGGAGTTTCTTGGTCGCTGACAGCCCGACCGAGCTGACACTCTGGACGCATGTCGGAGACCGACGCTGAAGGACCGGGTGCGAGCTCCGTTGTCGACGCTCAGGGCCGGCTGACCATCCCAGCGCAGATCCGGTGGGAGGCGAGGATCGATGCCGGCACACCGTTGGTCGTGTACGTCGAGGACGGACGAGTCGTGATCGAGACCCGGGAGCAGCTCTCGCGGCGCGCCCGTCAGGAGGTTGGCGAGTCGTGGTCGGGCGAGACATCGGTGGTCGAGGAACTGCTCGCCGACCGGCGCACCGCTGCCGCGTGCGAGGAGCAGCGGTGACCGCGGATCCGGCGCCCGCGGATCCCGCGCCCGCGGATCCCGCGCTGCCCGATCGGGTCGTGCTCGACGTGTCCGCGGCGCTGGTCCGGCTGCGCGACAGGCCCGTGCGACGGTGGTCGACCCATTGCTCGCCGCCGGTGGTGTGCCCGACGAACTGGTCGGAGACCTGGCAGACACCAGCACGGCGTCGCCGGCGACCGGGCCCTCCGCAGGCTGCGCGTACTCGGGGTTCGCGTCGGGCCGCTCACCATCGCCGACGCCGTGGCCGCCTACGGGAGCCGACCGCCCGCCGGGCAGTCGTTGGGCGACCGCTGCTGCGTGTGTCGGCGCTGTCTGTCGGGGCTCTACGGCGACGCCGCGGCCGGAAGGCCCGCTCGACCGGGTCAACCGGCCGTGCGTCCGGGGCCCACGACGGTGCCGTAGTCGAGCGTGCCGTGGGAGTAGGTGGGCAGCAGCGGCCACTGGCGCTTCCAGGAGCTGCATTCGGAGGACGGGCTCACCTGGCGCCACCGCGGGTCGCGCGTCGAGTACGAGGCCATCGTCTTCTCCTTGACCATCGAGTCGTACTGGTCGAGCGTGTCCTCGAGGGTGTTGGAGTTCAGCACGACCTCGCGCCCGTAGAGCCGCGCCTGCTGCGTGATGCCCGGGATCCTCGACAGCTCCGGCTGCCAGTTGTCCGGTGCCATGCCGTTCTCCGACTGCACCCACACGCCGTCCGGGGTGTTGATGCACAGCGAGTGGTTGCCGTCGGTGTGCCCCGGCGGTGCACCAGCAGCTTCGCATTCGGGAACATCGGTGGGTGCGGCCCCGGCCTGCCCTCGACCGACTCCGCACTGCCCATGATGCGCTCCGTCGCCGACTCGGGCTCCTCGTCGAACGGCCCGACCCACATCACACCGGCGTTGTTGACGAGCACGTCGACCGGCCCCCACCGGTGCTCGACGGAGTCGAGGAACGCCCGGAACGACTCCGTGCCCGTGACGTCGAGCGGCCATCCCTGGACGTCGCCGCGCAGCTCCGTCGCGGTGACGGTCGCCGTCGCGGTGTCGCGGTCGCCGATGGCCACGCGGGCGCCAGCGGCGGTGAGCTTCCCGACGATCTCTCGGCCGATGCCCTGTGCGCCTCGGTCACCGTCACGACCACGCCGGCGACGGATCCTCGTCTCCACATGTACTCGTTCACCGCCCGATCCGGCCGGCCAAACGCGCACGCGCGGCCGTGGCCGAATGCGGCGTCGCAGCCCATGGGTGGTTCTCGCAGGTGTCGGGGGCGCTGCGCGAGCGGTGCTGATGCTGCGAGGCCGGGCTCGTGCTGCGAGCTGACGGGCGGGACCAGCCGAGGCTGCGGTTATCGGTCGGCGGCGACGCCCGCCGGGGTCACGCTGTGGATGCGGAACCCGTCGCGGGGAATCGGGGGCGCCGTCGACAGGCTCAACCCCACGGTGAAGTCCTGCACACCGACGCGGTAGCGCATGGCGCCGGTGAGCAGGCGCACCGCCTGGGCCATCAGCGCGACCGTGGCCTGTTCACCGGGACAGCGGTGGGTGTCCCGGTGCTCCCCGGCACCCTGGGGAATCAGGGTGTAGGGGTCCGGGGTCAGCCCGCGGAAGCGTTCGGGCTTGAACGCCTCGGGGTCGGTCCACAGCCGCGCGTCATGGTTGGTTCCGTACAGGTCCAGCAGCACCCACTCGTCGTGGGCGAAGTCGTGGCCGTTCCAGGTGAAGGGCTGGTTCACCTTGCCACCGATCAGCGGGAAGAACGGGTAGAGGCGACGGACCTCGTGCACGAACCCCTCCAGGTCGTCCTCGCGGCCCTCTGCGAACTCGTCGCGCCACTGCGGATGGCGCAGCAGGGCGAGCGCCGCGAAGTCGATGAACCGGGCGACGGCCACGATGGGCCGGAGCACGTTGAGGAGCTCGACCCCGGCGGTGGTCACGTCGAGCAGCCGCCCGTCGGGCTCGCGGTGGGTCGCGATCGTGGCCAGCGCGCTGCCCTCGGGCGGGTGCAGGTCGCCGGTCCGGGCCCGGTCGACGATGCCCCTGATCCACTGCTCGCAGCGGTTGCGCAGGATGCGGGCCCACCAGTTGACCGGGCCGAAGCTGCCGGCCCCGGTCACCATCGCCGAGAGCTCCCGGGTGCGCCGCGGCACCTCCCGCTCGGACAGCGGCACGCCTGCCCAGGCCGCCGCGGTCCGGGTGAGCACCTGCTCGATCTCGTCGTGCAGCACGACCTCGGGCCGACCCTGCCACCGTCCGATCGCCGAGCGCCACTCCCGGTCGAAGACGTCGTGCAGCGACAGGTCGTCGCTCGTGAGGACGCCCAGGAACATGTCCTTGCGGTTGCGGTGGGCGTCGCCGTCGAGCATCTGCACGCTGCCCTCGTCCTGCAGCAGATGCACCACGCTGGTCGGCATGGCCCCGCGGCGGCGGGTGAAACGGCGGTCGTCGCTGTAGAAGACGCGGGCCGCGTCCGCCCCGCGTATGCACACCGCCGGTTTCGTCAGCAGGCGGGTGCGGAAGGCATCGGTGCCGAGCCGGTCGCAGCGGCGTGAGATGAACGTGTAACCGTCGCGCGCGAACACCATCGTCGCATCGGGCGTGGTCAGTGTGGGGATCACGGGTGGCCTCCCGGCGGCCGGAAACGGGCTCGGGCCGCGGTGTGTGCGGCTGCTACCGCTGAGGTCTACCCGGTCCTTCGCGGCCGAACCGCGGCCCGTGGTCCGTCAGGCCGCCGTCGCGGCCTGCGGGCGACGGCGCCGGAGCCGAAGGTCGAGGAGGCCGACGACCAGTGCGCAGGCGACGAAGACCATGACGACGATCAGGCTGGTGCTGATCGCTGCGCCGTAGTCGCCCCCGCCTGCCCGGAGCCGACCGAAGAAGATGGCCGCGACCACGGAGATGCCGACCGCGGTGCCGATCCGCTGCCCGGTCTGCATCACCCCGGCGGCGGTGCCGCCCTTGGCAGGCGGGATCTCGTTCAGCGTCAGGGTCTGGTTGGGCGCGATGACCAGCCCGCTGCCGACCCCGGCGACCAGCAGTGGCAGCGCGGTGAACCAGCCGACATGGGCGGGGTCGAAGCGCAGGACGACCTCGGTGGCGATGAGCCCGACGAGCACCACGCCCAACCCGCCGACGGCCAGCGCCCGCCCGTGCCGCTCGACCAGACGCCCGCCCACGACCGAGGCGACGCCGGAACCGACGGCGAACGGGGTCAGCGCCAGCCCGGCGGCGAGCGGCGAGTAGTCGTGGCCCTGCTGGTAGTACAGCGTGAGGACGAAGAAGATCGAGGTGAACCCGGCGAAGTAGAGCAGGATGAGCAACGAGCCCAGGGAGTAGCTGCGGATCCGCAGCATGCCGAAGTCCACCAGTGGCTGCCCGTGGGCACGCAGGCACCGCCGCTCCCAGACCACGAAGCCCCCGAGCAGCACCACGCACACCCCCAACAGCCACCAGGGCGCCGACGACGGCCCCTGCTCGGCGAGCACGAGCGGCAGCATCAGGGCCACCACAGCCCCGCCGAGCAGCGCGCTGCCGACCACGTCGAGCGGCTGGCGGGCCGTGGAGGGCGCGTCTCGGGGCAGCAGCCGCAGAGCCAGTGCCAGCGCGGCCAGCCCGATCGGGACGTTGACCCAGAAGACGTATCGCCAGCTTCCGATCGGTCCGCCTGCCTCTAGCAGCAGCCCGCCGAGGAGCGGTCCGATGGCGGTGGCGATGCTGACGACGGCGCCGAACATACCGAACGCCCGACCCCGCTCAGGTCCCCGGAAGAGCTGCTGGATGAACCCGGTGATCTGCGGGCTGAGCATGCCGGCGGTCGCGCCCTGGAACAGACGGATGATCACCAGGCTGATCGCGTTCGGCGCGAACCCGGCGACGAGGCTGGTGAGCGTGAACAGCCCCAGCGAGAGGATGAACATCTTCTTGCGGCCGTGGTCGTCGCCGAGCCGGCCGGACGCGACCAACACGAGTCCGAACGTGAGCGCATACCCGGAGATCACCCAGGACAGCTCGGCAGACGAGGCGTCCAGCTCCCGCTGCAGCGATGGCAGGGCGACGTTGACGATGCTGACGTCGAGCAACGCCATGAACCCCGCGACCAGGCACACGGCCAGCGCGCGCCACCGCCCGGGGTCGACCGGCTGAGATCCGCCCACGGGAGGGTGTTACCCCGGGGACGCGCCGGGAACCCCGGCCGCTGAGTTGCTCACGTAGGCCGCGAGGTGCTCGCCGGTGAGGGTGGAGCCTGCGGCGACGAGATCGGCGGGCGTGCCCTCGAAGACGATCCGGCCGCCGTCGTGGCCTGCGCCGGGTCCGAGGTCGATGATCCAGTCGGCGTGTGTCATGACCGCCTGGTGGTGCTCGATGACGATCACCGACTTGCCGGAGTCGACGAGCCGGTCGAGCAGGGCGAGCAGTTGTTCGACGTCGGCGAGGTGCAGGCCGGAGGTCGGCTCGTCGAGGACCAGGATGCCGCCCTTCTCGCCCATGTGCGTGGCCAGCTTGAGCCGCTGCCGCTCGCCGCCGGACAGTGTGGTGAGCGGCTGGCCGATCGTGAGGTAGCCGAGCCCGACGTCGACGAGCCGCAGCAGGATCTTGTGCGCCGCCGGCGTCTTCGCCTCGCCTGCACCGAAGAACCGCTCGGTCTCGGCCACCGACATCGCGAGCACCTCACTGATGTCGCGGCCCCCGAAGCGGTACTCCAGCACCGCCGCGTCGAACCGCTTCCCCTCGCACAGCTCACAGGTGGTGGCGACACCGGCCATCATCGCCAGGTCGGTGTAGATCACGCCTGCGCCGTTGCAGGACGGGCAGGCGCCCTCGGAGTTGGCGCTGAACAGCGCAGGCTTCACTCCGTTGGCCTTGGCGAACGCCTTGCGGATCGGGTC
>JAKDLE010000221.1 GCA_030453005.1 Pseudonocardia sp.
CAACACGGTGCTGAATGCCGCGTGGGCGATCACCCTGGGCGGGTTGACCGGGCGCACCGACGTGGTCTTCGGCATCACGGTGGCCGGCCGCCCGGCCGCGCTGCCGGGCAGCGACCGGTCGATCGGCCAGTTCCTCAACACGGTGCCGGCCCGGGTCCGGCTCGACCTCGCCGAGCCCGTGAGCGGCCTGCTGCACCGGATCCAGCGGGAGCGGGCCGCCCTGGTCGAGCACGAGCACGCCGGGCTGGCCGACATCCAGCGGGCCACCGGGCGGGAGACGCTGTTCGACACCCTGTTCGTGCTGCAGAACTTCCCGAAGCTCGACCCGTCGGCGCTGGACGCGGCGGGCGTCCGCTACGTCGACTACGCCGACGCCACCCACTACCCGCTGGCGCTGGTGGTCGCCCCCGACTCGGGAATGCACTGCACCCTCCAGTACCGGCCGGACGTGCTCGACGGCGCCGCAGCGACCGCGCTGCTGGACCGGTTCGCGGTGACGGCCCGGCGGCTGCTCGACGCGGTGGACGAGCCGGTCGGCCATCTCGACGTGCTGGCGGGCGGGGAGACCGCGGCGCTGCGGGCCGGGTGGTCGGCCACCGAGCGCGACCTCGCCGACGACACGGTGGCCGAGCACCTCTCCCGGATGGCGGCCGCGGCACCGGAGGAGACGGCGCTGGTCTGCGGCTCGCGACGGCTCACCTTCGGCGAGCTCGCGGCGCAGGTCGACCGGATCGCCCGGCTGCTGCTCGACCGGTTCGACGGAGCCGGGGGACCGGAGCGGATCGTCGCGCTCGCGCTGCCCCGCTCGACCGACCTGGTGGCGACGCTGTTCGCGGTGCTGCACACCGGCGCCGCCTACCTCCCCCTCGACCTGGAGCTGCCGGTCGCCCGGCTCGCGGCGATGGTCGTCGACGCGCGCCCGGCCTGCGTCGTGACCCTCACCGGCGACGACCCGGGGCTCAGGGTCCCGACGATCCGTCTGGACGATCCCGAGGTGGTCGCCGAGCTGGCCGCGCTGCCGGCCGGACCGCTCGACGCCGCGGAGACCCCCGGCTTCGCGCCCGGCACGCCGGGCCGGCTCGAGCACCCCGCCTACCTGATGTACACCTCCGGCTCCACCGGCACGCCCAAGGGTGTCCTCACCCCGCACCGCGGCCTGACCAACATGCTGGCGAACTACCGCGCCGAGATCGTGCCCCGGGCCCTGGCAGGCATCGGCGGCCGGCGCCTGCGCGTCGCGCACACCACCGCGTTCTCCTTCGACATGTCCTGGGACGAGCTGCTGTGGCTGGTCGACGGGCACCAGCTGCACCTGTGCGACGAGCAGCTGCGCCGCGACGCCCACCGGCTGGTCGAGCTCTGCCGCACGGAGCGCATCGACGTGGTCAACGTGACCCCCACCTACGCACGGGCCCTGCTCGACGGCGGCCTGCTCGACGGGGCGCACGTACCCGCGCTCGTGCTGCTGGGCGGCGAGGCGGCCACCGAGTCGGTCTGGACCGCGCTGCGCGAGGCACCGCACACCGACGGCTACAACCTGTACGGGCCCACCGAGTACACGATCAACGCCCTCGGCGCCTGCGTCGCCGACAGCGCCACCCCCAGCGTCGGCCGGCCGGTGCACAACACCCGCGTCCACCTGCTCGACAGCGCGCTGCGCCCGGTCCTCGACGGCTCGCCCGGGGAGCTCTACCTCGCCGGGGCCGGTTTGGGCCGCGGCTACCACGACCGGCCCGGGTTGACCGCGCAGCGGTTCGTCGTCGACCCGTTCGCCGCCGAACCGGGGGCGCGCATGTACCGCACCGGCGACCTCGCCCGCCGCCGCCCCGACGGGACCGTCGACTTCCTGGGCCGGACCGACGACCAGGTCAAGGTCCGCGGCTACCGGATCGAGCTGGGGGAGATCGTCGCCGCGCTGGAGGCCCACCCCCTCGTCGCCCAGGCCGCCGTGACGGTCGACAGCACGACGGCGACGGGCGGGTCGGTCCTGACCCGGCTCGCGGCCTACGTGGTGCCGGTGGACGCGGACGCCGGAGCCCCGGCCGCCCGGCTGCGCAGCCACCTGGCCACCGTGCTCCCGGCGCACATGGTCCCGGCCGCGCTGGCCGCGGTCCCCGAGCTGCCGCTGACCACGAACGGCAAGCTCGACACGCGGGCGCTCCCGGCCCCCGTCTACACCGGCGGCGGCAGCAGGCCACCGCGCACGACGCCCGAACGGGTGCTCTGCGAGCTGTTCACCGAGCTGCTCGGCGCCTCCGACGTCGGCGCCGACGACGACTTCTTCGTGCTCGGCGGGGACAGCATCGCCTCGATCACCCTGGTCGGCCGAGCCCGCGAACGGGGACTGGTGCTCACCCCGAGGCAGGTCTTCACCAGCCGGACACCGGAGGCACTGGCCCTGGTCGCCGGGGTCGAGGACACCCCGGCGCCGGCCCGCCCGCCGGTGGCGCCGCTGGAACTGGTGGAGCTCGACCTGACCGCCCTCGGCGCGCTGCGCGAGCGGTTCGCCGACCTCACCGACGTCTGGCCGCTGTCCCCGCTGCAGTCCGGGCTGTACTTCCAGGCCGTCTTCGACGACACCGGCGCGCTCGACCTCTACACCGGGCAGACCACGTTCGACCTGGACCACCGGGTCGACCTGGTCCGGCTGCGCGGGGCGACGCAGCTGTTGCAGCTGCGCCACCCGACGCTGCGCTGCGCTTTCGTCGAGACCGGCGACGGTGCGGTGCACCAGGTGGTGCGGGCCACCGCAACCGACCCGGTGACCGAGCACGACCTGTCCGCGCTCGACCCGGCCGGGGCCGCGGCGCGGACGGCGGAGATCGCGCACGCCGACCGGACCCGCCGGTTCGACCTCGCCGACCCGCCCCTGTTCCGGATGTCGCTGCTGCGCCTGCCCGGCGGCACCGACCGGCTGCTGGTCACCTACCACCTGCTGGCCTGGGACGGCTGGTCGCACAGCACCCTGTTCGACCAGCTGTTCACCCTCTACGCCGGCGGCAGCCCGCAGGCGCTGCCCCCGGCTGGCAGCTACCCCGAGTACCTGCGCTGGCTGGCCGAGCGGGACGGCGACGCCGCCCGCGCGGCGTGGGCCGAAGCGCTCGCCGGGCTGGAGGAGCCCACCCTGGTCCGCCCGACGCCGGGTTCCGGGAGCCCGACGACCGCGACGATCCCGGGCCGGACGGCGATCACGCTGCCGGTCGCGGCCTCGGAGGTCCTGCGGGACGGCGCCCGGCGCTGCGGGGTCACGCTCAACACCGTGCTGAACGCGGCCTGGGCGCTGGTCCTGGGCGGTCTCACCGGTCGCGACGAGGTGGTGTTCGGCACCACGGTCGCCAGCCGCCCGCCGGAGCTGGCCGGGGCCGAGCACGTCGTCGGACAGTTCCTCAACACCGTGCCGACGCGGGTGCGCACCGACCCGGCCGAGGCCGTGGGCGCGTTCCTGCGCCGGCTGCAGGACGAGCGGCTGGCCCTGGCCGAGCACGAGTTCCTCGGGCTCGGCGCCGTCCAGCGGGCCTGCGGTCACCCGGTGCTGTTCGACACGCTGTTCGTGCTGCAGAACTTCGGCGACATCCGCCAGGACACCCTGACCGCGGCCGGGGTCGTCGGGCGCCACCACGTCGACGCCACCCACTACCCGTTGGTACTGATCGCGACGCCGGGGGCTGAGCTGGGGCTGACCCTCGAGCACGGCGCCGCGACGACCGCCGACGCGGCCGCGACGCTGCTGCGGCGGGTGGCCGCCGTGGCGGCGGGCCTGGCCGACGGTCCGGACCGTCTGCTCGGCCGGCTCGACCTGCTCGCGTCCGGCGAGCGGACCGGGTTCGAGCAGGAGTGGGCGGCCGCCGAGCGTCCGCTGGCCACCGACTCGGTCGCCGAGGCGCTGGCCGGCACGGCCGCGCACCGGGCCGGGTCCACGGCGCTGGTCTGCGGGGCGGACCGGCTGTCGTTCACCGAGCTCGACGAGCGCGTCAACCGCTTCACGCGGCTGCTGCTGGCCCGCGGGGCCGGGCCGGAGCGCGTGGTCGGGCTGGCGCTGCCGCGCGGCACGGACATGGTCGCCGCGCTGTTCGCCACCCTGCGCACCGGGGCCGCCTACCTGCCCCTGGACCTGGAGCACCCCGCCCGGCGGCTGGCGGTGATGCTCGCCGACGCCGACCCGGTCTGCGTGCTCTCGGTCGGCAACGCCGCCGCGCTGCTGCCCGCCGGCGCGCCGGTCGTCCGGCTCGACGACCCCGCGGTGCTCGCCGAGCTGGCCGCGGCCTCCCCGGCGTCCCTGGTGGACGCCGAGCGTCCCGGGTTCGCCGCCGACGACCCGGACCGGCTGGAGCACCCGGCGTACCTGATCTACACCTCGGGCTCCACCGGCACGCCCAAGGGCGTGCTCACCCCCTACCGCGGCCTCACCAACATGCTGGCCAACCACCGGGCCGAGATCTTCGGCCCGGCCGTGGCCGCCGCCGGGCGGCCCCTGCGGATCGCGCACACGGTGTCGTTCTCCTTCGACATGTCGTGGGAGGAGCTGCTCTGGCTGGTCGAGGGGCACGAGGTGCACGTGTGCGACGAGGAGCTGCGCCGCGACGCCCAGCTGCTGGTTGCCTACTGCGCCGAGCAGCGCATCGACGTCGTCAACGTGACGCCCACCTACGCGCGGGCCCTGCTCGACGGCGCCCTGCTCGACGGGCCGCACCGGCCGCCGCTGGTGCTGCTGGGCGGGGAGGCGGTGACGGAGTCGGTGTGGTCGCAGCTGCGCGACACCGACGGTGTGACCGGCTACAACCTCTACGGCCCCACCGAGTACACGATCAACACCCTGGGCGGCGGCACCACCGACAGCGCCACCCCGACCGTCGGCACGCCGATCCTCAACACCCGGGCCTACCTCCTGGACAGCGCGCTGCGCCCCGTGTCCCCAGGGTCACCGGGTGAGCTCTACATCGCCGGGGCCGGGCTGGCCCGCGGGTACCACGACCGGCCGGGGCAGACCGCCGAGCGGTTCGTCGCCGACCCGCACGCCGCCGGGCCTGGCGGGCGGATGTACCGCACCGGCGACCTCGTCGTCCAGCGCGCAGACGGCAGCATCGACTTCCTGGGCCGGACCGACGACCAGGTCAAGATCCGCGGCTACCGGATCGAGCCGGGCGAGATCGTCGCCACCCTGGAACGCCATCCCGCGGTGGCCCAGGCGGCGGTGACCGTGCACCGGCGCGGCGAGGCCGGGATCGCCCACCTGGCGGCCTACGTCGTGCCGACCGAATCCGCGGACCGCGGGGCGCTGGCCGCCGGGGTGCGGGCGGACCTGGGCGAGCGTCTGCCGCATCACATGGTCCCCACGACGATCGACGTGCTGGACGAGCTGCCGCTGACCGTCAACGGCAAGCTCGACACGGCCGCGCTGCCGGCCCCGGAGCTCACCGGCAGCCGGGTTCACCGGCCGCCGCGCACGGACGCCGAGCGGAGCCTCTGCGAGCTGATCGGCCGCCTGCTCGGGGTGCCCGAGGTCGGCCTCGACGACGACTTCTTCGAGTTGGGCGGGGACAGCATCAGCTCGATCGCGCTGGTCTCCCAGGCGCGCCGCCGCGGTCTGGCGTTCCGTCCGCGGGACGTGCGCGCGGCCCGCACCGTCGAGGCACTGGCCGCGCTGG
>JAKDLE010000006.1 GCA_030453005.1 Pseudonocardia sp.
GCTCGGAGCGCCCGGCGTTCGAGCTGCACTACCCGCACCTCGTCGAGCGGTTCCGTGAGGAGGCCCACATCGGTGGGCGCGCCGCCCCGTCCGAGATGATCACGCAGAGGGTCGGGCGCGAGGAGCAGCCCGACAGCGATCCCCGGTCACGATGAGTGCTAGCCCGCCGACGGCGGGGCCAGGGACCAGCGTCCTCATCACAGTCACCGGACCGGACCGGCCCGGTGTGAGTTCGGTGCTCTTCGCCGCGCTCACCCGGCACGGGGTCGACCTGCTCGACGTCGAGCAGGTCGTGATCCGGGGCCGGTTGACCCTCGGCGCGCTCGTCACGGCCCACCACGACCCCGAGGGGTTGCAGGAGGCCGTCGAGCAGGCGATGGCGAGCATCTCGATGCAGGTCGACACCTCGCTGGAGAGCGACGACGACCCGTCGGGGCGCAGGCACCCCTCGCACGTGGTCGTCGTCACCGGTCGGCCGATCACGGCGCGCGCGTTCGGCTCGGTGGCCCAGGCGCTGGCCGACGCGGGCGCCAACATCGACGCCATCCGTCGAGTCGCCGACTACCCGGTCACCGGGCTGGAGCTGATGGTCTCCCCGGACCCGGCCCACGGGTCCGAGCACTACCCACCCGGCACACTGCGCAAGCGGTTGGTGGAGGTGGCGCGTGCCGCGGGCGTCGACGTCGCGGTGGAGCGCGCCGGGCTCGCCCGCCGCAGCAAGCGGCTCATCGTCTTCGACGTCGACTCCACGCTCGTGCAGGGCGAGGTGATCGAGATGCTCGCGGCGCGCGCGGGCGCCGAGGACCAGGTGCGGGCCGTCACCGAGGCCGCGATGGCGGGCGAGCTCGACTTCACCGAGTCGCTGCGCCGCCGGGTCGCGGTGCTGGCCGGGCTGCCCGAGTCGGTGCTGACCGAGGTGGCGGACGAGCTGGAGCTCACCCCGGGCGCGCGCACCACGATCCGCACCCTCAAACGGCTGGGCTACCGCTGCGGTGTCGTGTCCGGCGGGTTCACCCGGGTGATCGTGGGGCTGGCCGAGGAGCTGGGGTTCGACTTCTGCGCCGCGAACGAGCTGGAGATCGTCGACGGTCGGCTCACCGGCCGGGTGGTCGGCGAGATCGTCGACCGGCCGGGCAAGGCGGTGGCGCTGCGCCGCTTCGCCGAGGCCCACGGCATCCCGCTGGAGCAGTGCGTGGCCGTCGGGGACGGGGCCAACGACATCGACATGCTGGCCACCGCCGGGCTCGGAATCGCGTTCAACGCCAAGCCCGCGCTGCGCGAGGTGGCCGACACCGCGCTGTCCCACCCCTACCTCGACGTCGTGCTGTTCATCCTGGGCATCACCCGCGACGAGGTGGAGCGCGCCGACGCGGCGGAGGGCATCCACCGCCGGGTCCCGATCGGGTGAGTGGGTTCCCGGCTGGAGGGACCGCGTCGACAGTGCTCGCCCCGCCGGCTGCCCGAGTCGGGGCCGGGGACGATCACCTGCCTCGTCCGGTGAGCGGTGCCGGCACCCTGTCCCCGTGGCCATTCGACACGTGTCCGCCGCCGAGCGGCGCGCTCGGCTCGCACTGCGGCACCGGCACCTACCGTCGGCCCGCACCGACGACGTCGTCGCCATCACCGACGGGCTGGTGGCGTTGCACTCCACCGACCCGGTCACCGTGTACCTCTCGGCGGCGGCCCGGATGCGCACGCCCGCGCTCGCGCCCGTGGACGCGGCGCTGTACGACGAGCGTTCCCTGATCCGGCACCACGCGATGCGCCGCACCCTGTGGGTCTTCGGTCACGACGCGGCGCGGCTGGCGCACCACGGCACCACCGTCGCCGTGGCCCGGGTGCAGCGGCGCAACACGCTCGCGATGCTGGAGGCGGGTGGCGTCGCGCACCCGGAGAGGTGGTTGGCCGACGCCGACGCGCTGGTGCACGGACTGCTCGCGGACGCAGGCCCGCTCACCGCCCGCGAGGTGGGTGCGCGGCTGCCCGAGCTGGCGGTCCCGATCCCCGTCGGCGGCGGGCGCTTCGCCACCACCCAGGCAGGCCATACCCGCGTCCTGCTGCTGCTCGGCTTCGAGGGCCGGGTACTGCGGGCCCGGCCGACCGGCACCTGGATCAACGGGCAGTACCGGTGGGCGGCGGCCGATTCCTGGCTGCCCGGCGGCTTCGGCGACGGCGACGCGCGCACCGCGGCGGCGGGGCTGGCCCGGCGGTGGTTGCACGCGTTCGGGCCCGCCACCCGCACGGACCTGGCGTGGTGGACGGGCTGGACGGTCGCCACCACCACGAGGGCGCTGGCCGACGTCGGGGCCGTGGAGGTGGGGTTGGACGACGGTGTCGGATGGGTGCTTCCCGACGACCTCGATCCGGTGCCGCCGCCGGAACCGTCGGCGCGGCTGCTGCCCGGGCTCGACCCGTCGACGATGGGGTGGAAGCGGCGCGGGTTCCACCTCGATCCCGACCACGTGCCCGCCCTGTTCGACCGCAACGGCAACGGCGGGCCCGCGACGTGGGTCGACGGCCGGATCGTCGGCGGCTGGGTGCAGCGCCGCGACGGCGCGATCGCGCTGAAGCTGCTCGCCGACGTCGGCACCGCGGCGTGCGCGGAGCTGGAACGCCACGCCCATGAGCTGGAGGCGCTGCTCGGCCCGGTCCGGTTCTCGGTGCGCTTCCCCGCCCCCGTGCAGGCCGAGCTGCTGCGCTGAGAACACAGGTCCTATCCTGCCCGCGTGGACGACGCGTTCGGTTCGATGACGCAGGCCTATCTCGACGTGGCGGGCGAACGGGTGGCGATCGCGGCCGACGAGCTGGACGTGCTCGTCGCCGAACGCCTCGGCCTCGACCCCGACGATCCGGACACCGCGGCGCTGCTCCAGGAGGTCGACGAGGAGCTGATGGACGACGACCTCGCGGCGGTGGCGATGCTGGCGCCCGACGTCGTCGTGCACGTCCCCACCCTGATGGCCGGGGCCGTGCTCACCCATCGCCTGTCGGCACTCGAGCGGGCCGAGGGGTTCCTGGCCGTCGACACCGACCTGGCCGGGTTCCGTCGCCGGTCCGGTCCCCACGTGGACGGCGCCCCGCTCGACGCCGACGACGACGGCACCACCTGGACCGGCCGGCCGGGCTGGCTCAGCGGGATGGCCGCAGGCGCGCTGCTGGGGGTGCAGGTGGCCCACGACGGTGCCGTGACGGTCGAGGTGCTCGACGACGAGCCCGTCGCGGCGCCCCAGCTGGTCGAGCTGGTGCGGGAGGCCTACGCCGAGGAGCTCGACCAGCCGGGCCTGCCGGTCTGCGCCGAGGACCTCCTGCTCGGGGTCCGGTTCCGCGACCGCGCCGCGTTCGCCCGCCCCGGCCCGCCGCTGGAGGAGCTGGCTGCCGCGGCGGGGCTGGAGCGGCGCGGAAACCTCTTCGCCCACGGAGAGGAGGTGTGGGAGCGCCAGGCGGAGACGTCGCGGGTATTCCGGTTGCTGGCCAGGGCCGATTCCGCTGCGGCGATGGCGGCGCTACGGGTGCTGCGTATCCTGGAACGCTCCGCGGACCCGGCCGATCTGCGCCGCGCGCTGGACCTGCTCGAACATCCGGAGGCGATCCTGGCCGTCGTCGACGAGCTCGTGGGCGCCGACGAGTCGCCGGAGCGGGTGGCCGCCCTCACCGCCACCGCCGATCGGCTCGTCACCGTCGCGGGCGGCGCCGTGCGAGCGGCGGTCGCCAGGGTGATCGCGGCGATCGCCGCGGAGCGGGACGGCCGGGTGCTCGACGCGGAGTCGCACCTGCGGGCCGCGTCCGCCACGGCCCCCGTCAGGTGGCCGTTCGTCGAGGACCGGTTGGCCTGGTACGAGGCGGATCGCGGGGACGCGGTCGCCGCGCTGGGTCGGTGGCAGGCGGCAGGTGCTCCCGAGGAACATCCCGACGTCGTGATGGTGCGCCGGTTCGGCGCAGCGCCCCGGCCCGAACCCGGGCGGAACGCCCCCTGTTGGTGCGGGTCGGGCCGCAAGTTCAAGCAGTGCCATCTGGGCAAGCGCCAGGCGGCCCCCCTGCCGGAACGGGTCGGCTGGCTCTACCGCAAAGCGGTCGGCTACGTGGAGCGCCGCGACGGGGCGGTCGCCGTCGACATGCGGACGCACGCCATGACGCGAGCGGGCGTCGACGGCGATCTCGATGCCGGCATGACCGACCCGCTCACCGTCGACGTCGTGCTGCACGAAGGCGGGTGGTTCGCGCGGTTCCTGAAGGAGCGCGGGCCGCTGCTGCCCGCGGACGAGGCACTGCTCGGCGCGTCCTGGCTGCTCGTGGACCGCACCGTGTACGAAGTGCTCGACGTCGACCCCGGCGTCGGGATGGGGCTGCGTGACCTGCGCACCGGCGAGCGCGTCGAGGTCGGCGAGAAGACGGCCAGCGGGATGGTCCCGAAGGGGGCACTGTTGTGCGCCCGCGCCGTGCCCGCCGGCGAGGGCCACCAGTTCGTCGGCGGCGCGCTGCCCGTCGAACCCGGCCGGGAGCGGCAGCTGCTCGACCTGCTCGACGACGGCGACGGCCTCGCCCTGCTGGAATGGGAGGCGGCCCGCACCGCACCGCTGCGCATCACCGGCCCCGACGGTGCCGAGCTGGTGTACTGCACCGCGCGGATACAGGTCGGCGCCGACGCCGCGGGCATCCTCGACGACCTCTACGAGATCTCCTTCGGCGACGACACCGACAGCTGGCTGCGATACGACGACGACCAGCTGCTCGCGATGCTCGACCTGGCCGACGACGTGCTGACCGTCCGCGCGGTCACCGAGGAGCGGATGGACGACACGCTGGACGAGCTGGCCGCCGAGCTGTCGACCTGCCGGGTGCTCTCCGACGAGCGGGAGCGCCCCGACCTCGACCCCGACGCCGCCCCGCGCGCCGCGGGTCCCCCGCTCGAGCTCGACCCCGAGCAGCTCGCGGAGATCCAGGAGGGGTTCGAGCGGCGCTGGTGCGACGAGCACGTGCCCGCGCTGGACGGGCGCACCCCGCGGGAGGCCGCCTCCGACCCGACCCGCCGCGACGACGTCGTCCGCCTGATCGCGAGCTTCCCGGAGATCGACACCAGCACCGGCGCGTTCGGCATGCGCCCCTGGCGGCTGCGGGAGCTGCTCGGCCTGGGGTGATCGGCGCATGCCCTGTGGACAACTCCCGGCCACTGTCACCCATCGCCCCTACCCTGCTCGGCATGGACCACGACAGGCTGTGTCACCTCCTGCTGGACGGGAGAGAGGGCCACCGGCCCGACCGGTTGAGCGCGGCGGTGGCCGCGGACCGTGCGTTCGAGCGGGTCGTCCGCAGCCACGACGGGATCGCGCTGCCGGAGATGGTGGCGGAGGTCGTCGCCGGGATGGACGCGCCGCTCGATCCCACTGCCCGGGCCCGTGCGGTCGAGGAGGCCCTCAGCTGGCACCTGCCCGACCCCTCGGCTCCCGTGGCGCTGCTCCCGCCGGACACGCTGGTCCACGCCCCGTCGTTGTTCGCCCGCGCGGTGTTCACCCACCGGCTCGGGGCCGCGGAGCAGGTCGACGGTGAGGTGCACATCCACACGGATCTGGCCGCGTTTCAGCGCAGTCACGGCGCGTTCACCGGTGCCGAGCAGCTCTGGGCCGAGGACCGTGACGACGGGGGCGTCGTCTGGGTGGGTCCCTACGGCTGGCTGCACGCCTACCCGCTTGACGCCCTGCTGGCGGTGCGGGTGTCCGCCGACGGCGAGAGGTTCCAGGTGGGCCTCGAGGTCCTGAACGCCGATCCGCCCGAATCGCAGGCGACGGTGGCCCTGCTCCGGGAGGTGTACGACGCCGAGACCGCGCGCACGGGCCTGCCGGTCACCGCGGAGGACCTCGCCCTCGGCATGCTGCTGCGCGACAACGCCTGCTTCGCCCACCCGCGTCTGCCCCTCACCGAGCTGGCAGCCGCCGCAGGGCTGGAGCGACGCAGGCACGAGTTCGGCCACGACGCGCAGGTCTGGAAGCGGTCCGCGGCCGTCGCCAGGAAGATCCGGTTGACGCGCGCGCTGGGCCGCGGCGACGCGGCGCGCCACGCGGTCCGCACCCTCACGGCACTCGAGGACGGCGGCCGGGAGGAGCTGCGGGGTGCCCTCGACCTGCTGTACGACGAGACCGTGCTGCACGCGGTCACCGGTGAGCTGCCCGGGGATGCTGCCTCGCTCCTCGTGCTGTCGCGCCGCATGGTCGCTGCTGCGGACCGGCCGGCCCGGTCGGCTGTGGCGCACTGGTTCGCCGCGCTGGGCGCGGAGCGGGACGGCCAGGTGCTGGAGGCCGAGGGTCATCTGCGGTCCGCGGTGCTGGCGGCGCCGACGTGGCCCCGCGCGCAGCGCCGGCTCGCCGAGTACGAGTGCGACCGTGGTGAGCCCGATGCGGCCACCGACGTGGTTCCCCGGCTGCTCGGTCGGGCCGAGGCCCACCTGCGACGCTGCCGGGAGTTCGCGTCAGACACTATGGAGGAGCTCGCGGACCTGCGAGGCTGCGACGAGCGGCTGGTCGTGGACGTGCTCCTGTGGGAGGCCGGTTGGTTCCGCCGCTTCCTCGTCGATCGTGGGCCGCTGCTGCCCGCAACCGACGCAGGCATCGCGGCGGGCTGGGTCGACGTCGAGCGCACGGCGTACGAGGTGGTCTGCGACGCGCCGGACGGCGGCGTCACCCTGCACGATCTGCGCAGCGGCGAGCGGGTGGCCGTCGCTGGCGTCCGGCATCCGGTGGGCGCGCGGCTGTGCGCCCGGGTGGTCCCCGTCGGCGAGGCTCGCCGGTTCGTCGGCGAGATCCTGCACATTCCGCCGGGCCGCGACTCTCAGCTGCAGCGGGTCCTGCAACGCCGCGACGGACGCGGACTGCTGGCGTGGGTGGCCGCGGCAGCAGGCCCCACCGACCAACTCGTCGACGGTGACCCAAAGGTGCAATGCCAGGTGGTGGTGCGCACGGAAGCCGACCCCGTCGCCGCACTGGACGTCCATCTCCTCCAGCTGGGACCGGGGTGGTGGGCGTGGATCTCCGAGGACGGCGAGGTGATCGGGTCCGTACTCGGCGACGGCAACGAGGTCACGGCATCCACCTCGAGTGAGGCCCACCTCGACCGACTGCTCGCCGACCTGGCTGTCGTGCTCCCGTCGTTCGTCGTCGTCAGTGACGAGCGGCAGCCCGTTCGGCCGTGGCAGGCGGGAACCGGGTGACTCGCTCTCATGCCGGCCGGCCGGCCCGGTCGGCTGTGGCGCACTGGTTCGCCGCGTTGGGCGCGAGCCCACCGAGGGTCTCGACCCGGCTCATGCCGACGCCGTGCTGCGCGCGGTGTTGCGCAGGCGGGCGGGTCGCAGCATCGTGGTAGTCACCCATCGGCTCGCGCCGCTCCCGGGCTTCGACGAGGTGCTGGTGATGGACGGCGGTCGGATCGTCGATCGCGGCAGCCACCGCACGCTCGTCGGGCGACCCAGACCCTACCGGGACCTGTGGGATGCCGAGCAGCTCGCGTCGGACGGCGCCCCGCGCAGCCGCCGCAGCGCCGCGTACACCTTCTCCCGGTCGTCGGTCGGCCAGAACGGCGGCAGGGACGCGCGGAGGTAGCCGCCGTAGCGTGCGGTGGCCAGCCGCGAGTCGAGGATGGCGACGACGCCGCGGTCGTCCATGCCGCGCAGCAGCCGCCCGGCCCCCTGGGCGAGCAGCAGGGCGGCGTGGGTGGCCGAGACGGACAGGAAGCCGTTGCCGCCGCGGGAGTCGGTGGCGCGCTGCCGTGCGGCGACGAGGGGGTCGTCGGGGCGGGGGAACGGGATCCGGTCGATGATCACGCAGCTCAGCGACGGCCCGGGCACGTCGACGCCCTGCCACAGCGACAGCGTGCCGAACAGGGAGGGGGCCTCGTCGGCGGCGAACTTCTTCACCAGCTGCATCGTGGAGTCCTCGCCCTGGCAGAGCAGCGGGGTCCCCAGGCGGGGGCGCAGCGCCTCGGTGGCCTGCTTGGCCGCGCGCATCGAGGAGAACAGGCCCAGGGTGCGACCGCCCGCGGCCTCCACGAGCCCGGCGATCTCGTCGAGGGTGGCGGCGGCGAGACCGTCGCGGCCGGGTGGGGGCAGGCGCCTGGCGACGTAGAGGATCCCGCTGCGGGCGTGCGCGAACGGCGAGCCGACGTCCAGGCCCGACCACTTGGGGGCGTCGGGGTCCGGCACCGGGTCGGTCGACTCCGCCGACGCCGACGGCGGGAGGCCCCACTGCCGGGCGAGGGCGTCGAAGTTGCCGCCCAGCGCCAGTGTGGCCGAGGTGAGCACGACCGTGGAGCGCCCGAAGAGCCGCTCGCGCAGCAGCCCGCCCACCCACAGCGGCGCGGCGCGCACGACCTTGTGCCGCGCCCCGTCGGGGCCGGCCCCGCCTGCCCGGGGCGATGACACCTGCTCGGCCAGCCACACGACGTCGCGGCGCTTCGCGGGGTCGGGCTCGGCGAACGCGTCGACGAGCCGGACCGCGGAGTCGGCCACCTCGTCCAGCGCGGCCTGGGCGGCCTTCCGGCCTGCCGCGGAGTCGGGGTCCTGGGGCTTCTCCGCGCCCAGCGACGTGCGGCAGGAGCCTGCGGCGTCGCGCACCGCCGACAGCGCCCCGACGACGGCGGGGGTCAGGGCGTCCCACCGGCCGGGCGGCATGTCGTCGAGCACCATCGCCAGCCCCTCGCCCGCCTCGGCGAGACGGTCGGCGACGGACTGGTCGACGAGCTTGCCCAGCCGCCGCGCCGCCGTCGCGACCATGCCGGCCGTGAGCTCCGCGGTGGCGACGCCGGTGACGCGGTCGACCAGCTCGTGTGCCTCGTCGATCACCACGACGTCGTGCTCGGGCAGCACCGGACGCCCCTCCAGGGCGTCGATGGCGAGCAGTGCGTGGTTGGTGACGACGATGTCGGCCTTTCCTGCCTCGGCGCGCGCCTTCTCGGCGAAGCAGTCGTCGCCCACCGGACACTTCGACGCGCCGATGCACTCCCGCGCCGTCACCGACACCAGGCGCCAGGTGGCGTCGGTGACGCCGGGCACGAGCTCGTCGCGGTCGCCCTTCTCGGTGGTGTCGGCCCACTCGTGCAGCCGTTTCACGGCGCGACCCATCGCGGAGATCGCGAACGGGTCGAACAGCTCGTCGGCCGGGTCCACCTCGTCCGGCCCGTGGAGCTTGTTGAGGCACAGGTAGTTGCGCCTGCCTTTGAGGATCGCGAACGTCGGGGCGCGGCCCAGCAGAGGTTTGAGCGCCTTGGCGAGGCGGGGCAGGTCGCGGTCGACGAGCTGGCGCTGCAGCGCGATCGTGGCCGTCGAGACGACGACGGTCGTGTTCTTCGCGACGGCGTGGTGGATCGCGGGCACCAGGTAGGCCAGCGACTTCCCGGTGCCGGTGCCCGCCTGCACGGCCAGGTGCTCACCGCCGGTCAGGGCGGTGCGGACGGCCTGCACCATCGCGTCCTGGCCCTCGCGGCGCTGCCCGCCGACGGCGGTGACGGCGGCCTCCAGCAGTTCGGCGACGCCGGGCAGCTGTCTGCCTCCACCGCCGGCGGGCAGCGATCTGCCTCCACCGCCGGCGGGCAGCGATCTGCCTCCACCGCCTGCGGGGGCGCCTCTGCCGCCTGCAGGTGGGGAGGTCTTGACGGGCACCGGTGGAGGCTACCCGCCGAGCCCGCCGGACCGTGGCCGATCGGCGATCGCCACCGGGGCCGGGTCCGTGTCCCTCTTGTGACCATGGGCACAGCGGAGTATTAATGGAGGCACGGAACCACGGCAGGCCAAGGGCGGATCGGCGGAGAAGGTCCGTCCCCCCGGCCGGGGCTCCCAGCACGAGCACCGGGTACCCACGCGGAGCACGCCGCGACGAGGCAACAGTGCCGTGGGTCTGCACCATCCGGACGGCCGTCGTCCGCATGGTGCCGAGACCGCGCACACGGCCGACTGCGCACGCTTGGTAACCCGCTAGCTCGGGCTTTCGAACGCCGCCCGGTCCGCCGGGCGGCGTTCGGCATGTGCGGCCACCTCAGCTGCCCTCGTGAACGGTCGGGATCGCGGGCTCGCCGCGGGAGAGTTTGAGCCCCTCCCACGGCACGGACACCAGCGCCGCGCGGAGGTGCTCGCGGGACTCGTCCAGCGTCGGCAGGCCTGCCACCGGCTCACCGCCGCGCAGCAGCGGCACGGGCACCACGCGGTCGTGTGGTCCCACCGGGATCGGCCGGGCCGCGGCGTGCACGACCTCCTCCAGCGCCGTGCCGGTCGGCTTGAACCGCCGCACCGCCGACTTCGCCCCGCCGCGGGACTCCTTCGCCGCGCTACGTTTCGCGACCGGCCGCCCGTCCACCTCGACGAGCTTGTAGACCAGCCCCGCGGTGGGGGCGCCGGACCCGGTGACCACCGACGTGCCCACGCCGTAGGAGTCGACCGGCTCCGCGCGCAGGGACGCGATCGCGTACTCGTCGAGGTCGCCGGAGAGCACGATCCGCGTGTCCGTGGCCCCCAGCGCGTCGAGCTGCTCACGGGCCTGACGGGCAAGCTCGCCGAGGTCGCCGGAGTCGATGCGGATCGCCCCCAGCCCCGGGCCTGCCGCCTGGACCGCGAGCTCCACACCGCGACGGATGTCGTAGGTGTCCACCAACAGCGTCGTGTCCGGGCCCAGCGCCTTGACCTGGCTGGAGAACGCCCCGAGCTCGTCGTCGTGCAGCAGGACCCAGGAGTGTGCGGCGGTGCCCGCCGTCGGGATGCCGTGGCGCCGTTCGGCCTCCAGGTTCGACGTGGCCGCGAACCCCGCCAGGTACGTCGCCCGCGCCGCGGCCACCGCGGCCGCCTCGTGCGTGCGCCGCGACCCCATCTCGATCATCGGGCGACCCGCGGCGGCCGTCACCATGCGGGCGGCGGCGGACGCGACCGCGCTGTCGTGGTTGAGGATCGACAGGGTGATCGTCTCCAGCAGCACGGCGTCGGCGAAGGTGCCGCGGACCGTGAGGATCGGCGAGCCGGGGAAGAACAGCTCGCCCTCCGGATAGCCGTCGATCTCCCCGGAGAAGCGGTAGCCCGCCAGCCAGTCGAGCGTGGCGGCGTCGACGACGTCGGCGAGTGCGTCGAGCTCCTCCTCGCCGAAGCGGAAACGCCGGACCGACTCCAGTAGCCGCCCCGTCCCCGCGACGACGCCGTAGCGGCGCCCTTCGGGTAGTCGTCGGGCGAACACCTCGAACACGCACCGCCGGTCGGCGGTGCCGTCGGCGAGGGCCGCCGCCACCATGGTCAGCTCGTAGCGGTCGGTGAGCAGGGCCGCGCTGACCCCCGTCGACTGCGGACTACCACTCATGCTTGAAGACCCTATGCGTCGTGCCACCATGGAGGGCATGACGGCGCCGCTACCCGTTCCCACCCGGCAGGTGGACCCCGACGTCGACGAGAGCGTCTCCGGCGACGTGCCCTGGCAGGCCATCGTCTGGAACGACCCGGTCAACCTGATGTCGTATGTGGCCTACGTGCTGCAGAAGCTGTTCGGCTATCCCGAGCCAAAGGCCACCGCGCTGATGCTCGACGTGCATCACAAGGGCAAGGCCGCGGTGTCGGCGGGTGACAAGGACAAGATCGAGGGCGACGTCGCGAAGCTGCACGCCGCCGGGCTGTGGGCGACGATGCAGAAGGCTTCGTAGATGAACGGGTGGAAGAAGGCGGGCCGGGGGTCCAAGGTGCGGCTGGTGGCGTCGTTGGAGGCGCAGGAGGCGGCGGTGTTGCGCGGCCTGGTGGCCGAGGTGAAGCAGATGCTCGCCGGGCGCACCGAGTCCCACCCCGCCGACGAGCTGGCCGCCCTCACGGGCATGCGCACCGGCCCGTCCACGCGCCCCGACGACCGGGTGCTCGCCCGCCTGCTGCCCGACTTCACCACCGAGGACGCCGACCTCGCCGCGGGGCTGCGCTCCCTGCACGAACCGGTGCTGATCGAGGCCAAGGACGCCGCCGCCACGCTCGTGCTCGACACGCTCCCCGAGTCCGGCGGGAGGATCGAGCTCACGCCCGAGCAGGCCGACTCCTGGCTCGCCTGCCTCAACGACGTGCGTCTGGCTCTGGGCACGGCACTCGACGTCAACGAGGACATGCCCGACGAGCTCGATCCCGACGACCCGCGTGCCTCGCACCTGGGCGTCTACCAGTGGCTCACCTTCGTCCAGGACGCGCTGGTGCAGAGTCGGATGCAGGTGCGGTGACGGACCGGTGTGAGCCGCGCCGTCGGGGAGTGCGCGACGTCGGGGTGGCCACGTAGCCTGTCGGGGTGCTGGTGATCCGAGCTGATCTCGTGGACGCGATCGTGGCGCACGCCCGACGGGACCATCCCGACGAGGCGTGCGGCGTCGTCGCCGGGCCCGAGGGGTCCGACCGGCCGGAGCGGTTCGTCCCGATGCTCAACGCGGCGCGCTCGCCCACGTTCTACGAGTTCGACTCGGGTGACCTGCTGCGGCTCTACCGCGACATGGACTCCCGCGACGAGGTGCCCGTGGTGATCTACCACTCGCACACGGCCACCGAGGCGTACCCGTCGCGCACCGACATCGGGCTGGCGCAGGAGCCGGAGGCGCACTACGTGCTCGTCTCCACGCGGGAGCCCGAGGCTCATGAGCTCCGGTCTTTCCGGATCGTGGACGGTGTCGTCACCGAGGAACAGGTCGAGGTCGTGGAGACTTACATGTTCGCGCACACCGGCGCGGACGTCATCCCCGACAAGGGCTGAGCCCGGATCTCGGTTGACGTCCCACCACGCCCGTCCGAACCACGACCTGGAGAGCATCCGCATGGCCACCGTTTCCGTCCCCACCATTCTGCGCACCCACACCGGCGGCGAGAAGTCCGTCGAGGCGAAGGGCACCACCGTCGGCGAGGTGATCGACGACCTCGAGTCCCGCCACAGCGGCATCTCGGGGCGCCTGCTCAACGACGGCAAGCTGCACCGCTTCGTCAACATCTACGTCGACGACGAGGACATCCGCTTCTCTGGCGGCCTCGACGCCCCGGTGAAGGAGAACTCCACGTTCACGATTCTGCCGGCGGTCGCCGGCGGGGCGACGATTCTGCCGGCGGTCGCCGGCGGGGCTGCGATCCTCCCCGCGGTCGCAGGCGGCTGATCTCCGAGATGCGGTACGACTCGCTGCTCGCGGCGGTCGGCGACACACCGCTCGTCGGACTGCCGAACCTCTCGCCCAGCGTCGACGTGCGGCTGTGGGCGAAGCTCGAGGACCGCAACCCCACCGGATCGATCAAGGACCGCCCCGCGCTCGCCATGATCGAGAAGGCGGAGGCCGACGGGCTGCTCACGCCGGGCTGCACCGTGCTGGAGCCCACCTCGGGCAACACCGGTATCTCGCTGGCGATGGCGTGCAAGCTCAAGGGCTACCGGCTGATCTGCGTGATGCCGGAGAACACCTCGATCGAGCGCCGTCAGCTGTTGGAGATGTACGGCGCGGAGATCATCTCCTCGCCTGCGGCGGGCGGGTCGAACCAGGCCGTGGCGATGGCGAAGGAACTCTCCGCGCAGAACCCCGAGTGGGTGATGCTCTACCAGTACGGCAACGCCGCCAACGCCGACGCGCACTACCGCGGCACCGGCCCGGAGATCCTGCGCGACCTCCCGACGATCACGCACTTCGTGGCCGGGCTCGGCACCACCGGCACCCTGGTGGGCGCGGGCCGCTACCTGCGTGAGCGCAAGCCCGACGTACAGGTCGTGGCCGCCGAGCCGCGCTACGGAGAGCTCGTCTACGGACTGCGCAACCTCGACGAGGGCTTCGTCCCCGAGCTGTACGACCCCGACGTGCTCACCGCCCGCTACTCCGTCGGCAGCCACGACGCGCTGCGCCGCACCCGCGAGCTGGTGACTCAGGAGGGCATCTTCGCCGGCATCTCCACCGGCGGCATCCTGCACGCCGCGCTCGCCGTTGCCGAGAAGGCCGCCGGCGTGGGCGAGCGGGCCGACATCGCGCTGGTCGTGTGCGACGCAGGCTGGAAGTACCTGTCCACCGGCGCCTACAGCGGCAGCCTCGACGAGGCGGCCGACGGCATCGAAGGTCACCTCTGGGCGTGACCGCCCGGTGCGGTGGAGGGTCCGAGCGGGCCACCCGCCGTCCGGATGCCGTTCGGGTCGTGATCACCGCCTACCGCACGCCCGCGTCGTCGCGGTCGCAGCAGGGTGCGGCCCGTGGCGATCACGGTCCGGTTCAGTGCCCCCGCCGCGGCCATGATCGCCGCGTACCGCGCGTCACTGCGGTCCGCACCGCAGCAGGGTGCGATCGCAGGCGATCACGACCACCGGGTCGCCTTCCCGCGTAACCTCTCAGGCATGGTCGCCCCCGCGCCGACGCCTCGCCGGTCGATCGCCCGCGTGCTGCCGACGCCCGTCCGGCCCGCGGTCGTCACGATGCTGGTGTTCACCGCGCTGCTCTACCTCGTCGAGGTCGTCGACGTCGTGACCGACTCGGCGCTCGAGCGCGCGGGCGGGATCGTGCCGCGGGAGACCTACGGCCTCGACGGAGTGCTGTTCGCGCCGCTCCTGCACGGCGACTGGGCGCACCTGCTGGCCAACACACTGCCGTTCCTGATCTTCGGGTTCCTCGCGATGGCGGGTGGGATCAGGCAGTTCATACTGGTCACGGCCACGATCTGGGTGCTCGGCGGGTTCGCCGTCTGGCTGACCGCGGGGCCGGAGGGGTACCACGTCGGCGCCTCCGGGGTGATCTTCGGGTGGTTGGCCTTCCTGCTCACGCGCGGCTTCTTCGCCGGCAGCACCCGGCAGATCCTGTTGGCGATCGTGCTGTTCGCGGGCTGGGGCGGGATCCTGCTCGGCGTGTTACCCGGCCAGCCGGGCATCTCCTGGCAGGGACACCTGTTCGGCGCGCTCGCCGGTGTGCTCGCGGCCTGGATGGTGGCTCGGGCGGACCGCCGCGGCACGCCCGCGGCCGCATAGTCTGCCGAGCGTGACCTCGAACGCCCACCGCGCCGACCTCGACGCGCCCATCGGCATCTTCGACTCGGGCGTCGGCGGCCTCACCGTCGCGCGCGCCGTCCTCGACCAGCTCCCCGCGGAGCGCGTCGTCTACGTCGGCGACACCGCCCACGGCCCCTACGGCCCGCTCGCGGTCGCCGACGTCCGCCGCCACGCCCTCGCCGTGGGCGACGCGCTCATGGAGCGCCGGATGAAGGCGCTGGTCGTGGCGTGCAACACCGCGTCGGCGGCGTGCCTGGCCGACATCCGCGAGCGCTACCCGGTGCCGGTCGTCGAGGTGATCCGGCCCGCGGTGCGCCGGGCCGTGGCCGCCACCCACACCGGGCGGATCGGCGTCATCGGCACCCGCGCCACCGTCGCCTCGGGCGCCTACGTCGACGCGTTCACCGCGGCCCGCGACGTGGAGGTCACCGCGGTGGCGTGCCCGCGGTTCGTCGACTTCGTCGAACGCGGGATGACCAGCGGACGCCAGGTGCTCGGCCTCGCGCAGAGCTACCTGGAACCGCTGCAGCGGGCCCGGGTCGACACCCTGGTGCTCGGCTGCACCCACTACCCGCTGCTGGCGGGCGTGCTGCAGATCGTGATGGGGCCCGACGTCACGCTGGTCTCCAGCGCCGAGGAGACGGCCAAGGACCTCGTGCGCGTGCTCTGGGACGCAGGCCTCGCGCGGGAGCCGGGGTCTCCGAGCGCGCGCCACGAGTTCCTCGCCACCGGCGACCCGGAGCCGTTCGCCCGGCTCGGACGGCGCTTCCTCGGCCCCGAGATCGGCACCGTCGCCGCGCTCGACGGCCTCGTGCGACCGGCTTAGAGCCGGGTGCTCCTAGTGCACCGCGGCACCTACCTGCTGGCCGCGGGCGGTTTCGCCGTCGGCACCAGCGCCTACGTCGTGTCGGGGGTGTTGTCCGACGTCGCCACCTCGCTCGGCGTCTCCGTGGCGGCGGCCGGACAGCTCAGCACGGCGTTCGCGCTGTCCTACGCGCTCGGGGCGCCGCTGCTCGCGGTGCTCACCGGTCGGTGGGAGCGGCGTGCGCTGCTCGTCGTCGCGCTGTTGGTGGCCGCGGCCGGGAACCTCGCCGCGGCGCTCGCACCCAGCTACCCGCTGCTGATCGCCGCGCGGATCCTCAGCGCACTCGGGGCCGCGGTGTTCTCCCCCGGGGCCACGGTGGTCGCCACCCAGCTCAACCCCCCGGAGCTGCGCGGTCGCGCCGTCGCCGCCGTCTACGGAGGCATCACGCTCTCGCTCGTCGTCGGCGTCCCCGCCGGGAGTCTGCTCGGCGAGCCGCTCGGCTACCGGGGGGTCTTCGCGCTCGTGGGAGCGCTGTGCCTGGCGGCCGCGCTGCTGGTGCGGGTGCTCCTGCCCGCGGTGGCCGCGCCGCCCGTCGTCGGGCTGCGGGAGCGGCTGGCGGTGGCCGCGGACGCGCGGGTCGTCGCCGTGCTCGCGATGACGGTGGTGAACCTGCTCGCCGCGCTGTCGGTCTACACCTACGTCGCGCCGCTGCTGGAGGCCACCGCGGGCGCGACGGGCCCGACGCTGAGCCTGCTGCTGCTCGGCTACGGCGCGGGCGCGCTGGTCGGAAACGCCCTCGGCGGGCGCCTGGCCGACCGGTTCGGCAGCAC
>JAKDLE010000222.1 GCA_030453005.1 Pseudonocardia sp.
GGGGCGGTGCCCAACGTCAGCTTCTCCAGCCCGGCCATCAGGTGGCCGTCGGGAAGTGGTAGCCGGCCCCGCTCGGGCCCTGCGCCTGCGGCCAGCGGGAGGTGACGACCTTGGCGCGGGTGTAGAAGGCGACGCCCTCGGGGCCGTGGATGTGCGAGCTGCCGAACAGGGAGTCCTTCCAGCCGCCGAACGAGTAGTAGGCCATCGGCACCGGCACCGGCACGTTGATCCCGATCATGCCGACGTTCACGCCGCGCTGGAAGCGCCGCGCCGCCTCTCCGGAGGAGGTGAAGATCGCGGTGCCGTTGCCGTAGGGGTTCGCGTTGACCAGTGCGATGGCCTCGTCCACCGAGTCGGCGCGCACGACCGCGAGCACCGGGCCGAATATCTCCTCACGGTAGACGTCCATCTCCGTGGTGACACGGTCGAGCACGGTCGGGCCGACGAAGAAGCCGTCCTCGTGGCCGGGCACGGTGAGCTCGCGGCCGTCGACGGCGAGCGTGGCGCCCTGCGCCGCACCGGTGCCGATCAGCCCGACGATGCGGTCGCGGGCGGCGGCGGTGATCACCGGCCCCATCTCGCTGTCCGCGTCGCGACCGGGCCCGACCCTCGTGGCACGCGCCTTGGCGCTGACCGCCTCCACCAGCTCGTCGGCGGCGGACCCGACGGCGACGGCCGTGGAGATCGCCATGCAGCGCTCGCCCGCCGAGCCGAACGCGGCCGAGACGAGGTGGTCCGAGGCGTAGTCGATCGAGGCGTCCGGGAGGATGATCGCGTGGTTCTTGGCCCCGCCGAGGGCCTGTACGCGCTTGCCGTTCGCGGTGCCGCGCTCGTGGATGTAGCGGGCGATCGGCGTCGAGCCCACGAAGGAGACCGCTGCGACCCCCGAGTGGTCGAGCAGCGCGTCGACCGACTCCTTGTCGCCGTGGACGACGTTGAAGACCCCGTCGGGCAGCCCGGCCTCGCTCCACAGCTCGGCGACCAGCGTCGACGCCGACGGGTCGCGCTCGCTGGGCTTGAGCACGAACGTGTTGCCGCACGCGATGGCCACCGGATGCATCCACATCGGCACCATGGCGGGGAAGTTGAACGGGGTGATGCCGGCACACACGCCCAGTGGTTGCCGGAAGGAGAACAGGTCGACGCCGCGGGAGACCTGGTCGGAGTACTCACCCTTGAGCAGCGTGGGGATGCCGCAGGCGTACTCGATGACCTCCATCCCGCGCTGCACCTCGCCGCGGGCGTCGGAGACGACCTTGCCGTGCTCGTCGGAGATGGCCTCGGCGATGTCCTGGGTGCGGGCGTTGACCAGCTCGCGGAACGCGAAGAGCACCTTCGTGCGCGCCGAGAGCGAGGACTGGCTCCAGGTCTCGAACGCGGTGGCCGCCGCCTGCACCGCGGTGTCGACGTCGGCGGCGCTCGCGAGCGCCACCTCCGCCTGCTGCGCCCCGGTGGCCGGGTTCCACACCGGCGACGTCCGGGTGGACGTGCCGGTGGCCTGCTTGCCGCCGATCCAGTGCGTGATGGTCCTCAAGAGCCGTTCCTTCCGATCGGTGGGCCCAGAAGTGGTCTCTGCTGCGCCTTGTGGGACTCGTAGGTCTTGCGGGCCTGCTGCGTGCTGTCCAGCGCGGAGACCTCGGCGACGGGCACGTCCCACCAGCTCTGCGACGACGGGACGGGCGCGAGCGGGTCGGTCTCGATGTGGATCGCGGTGGTGCGGGTCGACGCGCGGGAGGTGGCGATCGCCGCGCGGAGCTCGGGGATGGTGCGCACCCGGATCACCTCCGCGCCCAGCGACGCGGCGTTGGCCGCCAGGTCGATCGGGAGCTTCCCGCCGTCGAGCATCCCGCTCGCGGTGTCGCGGTAGCGGTAACCGGTGCCGAAACGCTGTGATCCCAGCGACTCCGACAGCGCGCCGATCGAGGCGAACCCGTGGTTCTGCACGATGACGACGTTGAGCTTGATCCCCTCCGACACCGCGGTGACGATCTCGCTCGACATCATCAGGTAGGAGCCGTCGCCGACGAGCGCCCAGACCTCACGATCAGGGGCGGCCATCTTCACTCCGAGCGCGCCCGCGATCTCGTAGCCCATGCAGGAGTAGGCGTACTCCACGTGGTACTGCTTCGCGTCCCGGGCGCGCCAGAGCATCTGCAGGTCACCGGGCATCGACCCGGCCGCCTGCACCACGACGTCGCGGGCGTCGATCTCCTCGTTGAGCGCGCCGAGCACCTCGGTCTGCGCGGGCAGCGGCCCATGGCCCAGAGTGAACGCCTCGTCGAC
This sequence comes from Pseudonocardia sp., assembly GCA_030453005.1. Lineage (GTDB taxonomy): Bacteria > Actinomycetota > Actinomycetes > Mycobacteriales > Pseudonocardiaceae > Pseudonocardia. The sequence goes on from JAKDLE010000222.1 coordinate 2,284, forward strand.
GACGCGGTTCCACGCCGTCACGTCCCACGTGCTCGCGGCGCGGTACCCGGCCAGCGCGTCGGTCAGTGCGTCGAGGCCCTCGCGGGCGTCGGCGACGAGCGAGACGCCCGCGTGCTTGACGGCGTCGAGCCCGGCGACGTTGAGGTTGACGAACCGCACGTCCGGGTGCTGGAAGGCGGTGCGGGACGCGGTGGTGAAGTCGCTGTAGCGGGTGCCGACCCCGATGATCACGTCGGCGTCGCGGGCCAGCGCGTTGGCCACCGGGGAGCCGGTGGAGCCGACCCCGCCCACGGCCAGCGGGTGGTCCCACAGCAGGGCCCCCTTGCCCGCCTGGGTGTCGGCGACGGGGATCCCGGTGGCCTCGGCGAAGCGGCGTAGCGCCTCGACGGCCTCGGAGTAGTGCACGCCACCACCCGCGACGATCAGCGGGTTGCGCGCGCTCCGGATCACCTCGACGGCACGGGCCAGCGCCGCGGGCTCCGGCTGCGGGCGCGGGATGTGCCACACGCGCCTGCCGAGCAGCTCGGAGGGCCAGTCGTGCGCCTCGGCCTGCACGTCCTGGGGGAGTGCGATCGTGACGGCGCCGGTCTGCGCGGGGTCGGTGAGCGCCCGCATCGCGCCCAGCAGCGCCGACGGGAGCTGCTCGGGCCGCCAGACCCGGTCGAAGAACACCGACAGCGGCCGGAACGCGTCGTTGACGCTGACGTCGTAGCCGCCCGGGGTCTCCAGCTCCTGCAGAACCGGGCTCGCCACCCGGGTGGCGAACACGTCGCTGGGCAGCAGCAGCACCGGGATGCGGTTGGTGGTGGCCAGCGCCGCGCCGGTGAGCATGTTCGTGGCGCCCGGCCCGATCGACGCCGTGCACGCCATGGCCTGGCGGCGGTTGCGCATGCGGGAGAAGCCGACGCTCGCGTGCACCATGCCCTGCTCGTTGCGCGCGAGGTGGTACGGCATGAGGTCTGCCATCTCCAGCAGCGCCTGCCCGACGCCGGCCACGTTGCCGTGCCCGAAGATCCCGAAGCAGCCCGGGATCAGGCGCTGCAGGGTCCCGTCGCGCTCGCTGTACTGGTTGGCCAGGAACCGCACGAGCGCCTGGGCGACCGTCAGCCTCATGCCCTCTCCTCCGTCGTGGTCAGGGGCAGCCGGGGGTCGATCTCCTGGCCGTCCCAGGTGTCGCGGACCCAGGCGTGGGCCGGGTCGTCGCAGATCAGCCAGGCGCGCTCCGGGCTGGGACCCGCCATGACGTTGAGGTAGTAGAGGTCGTAGCCGGGCGCGGCCATCGACGGGCCGTGCCAGCCGTGCGGGATGAGGATCGTGTCGCCGGTGCGCACCTCGGCGCACACGTCGATCTCCCGGCCCGGCCCCGAGGAGTAGACGCGCTGGTAGCCGGGGCCGCCCTCGAAGTAGTAGACCTCCTCCAGCTGCGCCTCGCCCTCGCGCTGCTCGTCGTGCTTGTGCGGCGGGTAGGACGACCAGTTCGCGGACGGCGTGAGCACCTCCACGGCGATCAGCTTCTCGGCCTCGAACGTCTGCGGCGTGCAGAAGTTGTTGACCTGTCGGCTGGCCTGCCCGGCGCCGCGCAGCTCCACCCCGACGCCCTCGGCCGGCCCGTACCGGGCGGCCAGGCGACGGGTGGCGCGGGCGGCGGGCAGCGCGAAGCGTCCGCCGTCGACCGAGGACACGGTGACCTCGGCGTCGCGGGGGACGTAGGCGAAGTCGGTGACGCGGGAGAACACCGACGCGCGGCCGTCGAGGGCGAAGGACGACCCGTCGCACCCGACTGTGCACCCACCCGCGAGCGGCAGCACGACCATCTCGTCCCCGGCGGTGCTGAACGTGGCGCTGCCGCCTGCAGCCAGCTCCAGCACCCGCAGGCTGCTGTGGCCCCAACCGGCGGATTCCGGCGTCACGACCAGGGAGAACATCCCGTCGGCCGTCGTCCCGTGCGGGATCACGTGCGTGCTCACAGCAGACCCACCGCCGCGTCGACCGCGCAGGAGACGTCGTCGTCGGGGGGATAGAGCAGCGAGCGGCCGATCACCAGGCCCTGCACGGTCGGCAGCGCGAGGGCCTTGCTCCAGCTCGCGAACGTGGCGTGCGGGTCGGTGGAGACCTCGCCGCCGAGGATGAGCGCGGGCAGCGTCGTGGCGTCCATCGCCCGCTCCATGTCCTCGACGATGGGCACCTTGAGCCAGGTGTGCGCCGACGTGCGGCCCAGGCCAGCGGCGACCGTCATCGCGCGGATCATGGCGTCGGCGGTGAGCTCGTTGCGGACGCGGCCGTCCACGCGGCGGGAGAGGAACGGCTCGACCATCGCCATCAGCCCGTGGTCGGCCAGCTCGCCGACGGCGTGGGCGCAGGCCGTCAACGTGGCGACCGTGGCCGGGTCGTCCGCGTCGATGCGGGTGAGCATCTTGCCGCCCTCGAAGCCCGACGCCGCGAGGGCCGCCGCGTCGTAGGCGGTGAACCGGTCGTCGATCTCGAACGCGGTTCCGGCGAGCCCGCCGCGGTTCATCGAGCCGACGACGACCTTGCCCTCCAGCGCGCCGAGCAGGAGCAGGTCCTCCAGCACGTCGGGGGTGCCGAGCACGCCGTTGACGCCGGGGTGGGACAGGGCGAGCACGAGCCGGTCCAGCAGGTCGGCGCGGTCGGCCATCGCGAACGGACGCTCACCCGCCCGCAGGGCCCCGCGGGCGGGGTGGTCGGCCGCGATCATCATCAGCCTGCCGTGGCTGCCGAGCAGCGAGTCGGGCCTGCGGCGGCCCGCGGCGGCCTCGGCGACCGCGCCGGGGCGTCGGACGCGGGTGTCGACCAGGTGGCGGAGCTGGTCCTCACGCACGTACGGCCTCCTGCAGTCGGGCCTCGACCTCGTCGGTCGTCGGCATGGCGTCGGCGCAGGCGAGCCGCCCGGCCACGATGGCGCCCGCGGTGTTGCCGAACCGCATGGCCCGCTCCAGGTCCCACCCGCAGAGCAGGGCGTGGCACAGCGCGCCGCCGAAGGCGTCGCCCGCTCCCAGCCCGTTGACCACCTCGACCGGCACCGGCGGCACCTCCACGACGTCGCGCCCGTCGGAGGCGAGCACGCCCGCGGGCCCCTGCTTGACCACGGCCAGCTCGACGCCCGCGGTGTGCAGGGCCGAGATCGCGGCCCGGGGCTCGCGGGTCCCCACCGCGGTGTCGCACTCGTCGAGGTTCCCGACGGCGACGGTCGCGTGCGGCAGTGCCTCCTGCACGGCCGCCCGGGCCGCCCCGCGCGACGACCAGAACATCGGCCGGTAGTCGAGGTCGAGGACGGTGATCCCCCGCCTGCCCCGGGCGCGCAGCGCGGCGAGTG
>JAKDLE010000223.1 GCA_030453005.1 Pseudonocardia sp.
CGACGCCGCCGACGCCGGTGTCCCACTGACCGCCCCCGCGTGAGAGGCCCGCGGCCGCGCAGCCCGAGGCGGGCGCGGTGATCCTCGCCGGCGTGTTCGGCCTGGTCGTCGGGGCCGCACTCGGGTTGCTCGGGGCGGGCGGCTCGATCCTGGCCGTCCCGGCCCTGGTCTACGGGGTCGGCCAGCCGGTGGCGGCCGCGCTGTTCGGTTCGCTGCTGGTGGTGGCCGTCTCGGCGGCGGGCGGATTGGCGGCGCGGCTGCGGTCCGGGGTGATCCGGTGGCCGGTGGCGCTGGTGTTCGGCGCCGCGGGAGCCCCCACCGCCTTCGCCGGGACCGCGCTCGGCCGCCTGTTCGCCGACCGGTGGCTGCTGGTGGCGTTCTCGGTGCTGATGGTCGTCGTCGCGATCCGGATGCTGCGCGGGAACCCCGAGGAGGCCACGGGCGGCGCGTGCCGGACCGGCGACGGGCGGGTCGACTGGCGCAGTTGCCTGCCCCGAGCCATCGCAGCCGGCGCCGGGGTCGGATTGCTGACCGGGCTCTTCGGCGTGGGTGGCGGGTTCGTCATCGTGCCGGCCCTGATCCTGCTGCTCGGGCTGACCGCCGCCGAGGCCGTCGCCACCTCACTGGTGATCGTGACGATCAACTCGCTGGCCGGGTTGGTCGCGCACGCCGCCGCCGCCGCGAGCGTGGACTACGGCGTGATCGGCGTGTTCGCAGGCACCGCTCTGCTCGCGTCGCTGGTGGCCGGGCGCTTCGCCGACCGACTCTCGGCCCGCGCGCTGCGCCGCGGGTTCGCCTACCTGATCCTGGCCGTCGCGGCCGGGGTCGCGGCCGCGGCACTGTTCGCGCCTGCCGCGTTGGGGGGCACGACGGGCTGACTACGGCTCAGCGGTCGCTCGGGGTAGCTCGGTGCCGACCGCGCGGACAGGTGCGACGAGATCGCCGCGGGCAACGAGGGGGTGGGGTTCACCACGCGCCTGTGCTACCCCCGTGCGGCACAGATCGCGGGGCGGCACAGATCGCGGGGCGATCGGCTACGCAGCTGGCCGCTGCACGGAGGACGGGCGAACCCCCGGCGGGTTGCCACCGGGGGCGTCGCTGCACGGGGTCCGTCGGCCCCATCGGTCAGGAGCGGCGGCGACGGTCGGCCGCGTCGTCGACCTCGATCTCCTCCCGGCGGACCTGGCCTTCGACGGTCTCGGTCTCCTGCACGGTCTCGGTGTCGAGCCGGACGCGCTCGACCGGCACGGCCTCCTTGTCGACCACGGGCCGCTCGGCGTGCAGCGTGACCTCGTGCTCCTCCTCGGAGATCGCGGGTCCGTCGGTCGCGTTGCCGACGTTGCCGTCGGTGATCGGCTCGCGGGTGACCCGGACCTCCTCGTGGGACACCGGGACCTGGGCCTGCTGCTGCTCGGTGACCACGTGCTTGCGCAGCCGGGCCTGCCCGGTCTCCTGGGCCTGGGTGCCCACGCGCAGTCGCTCCTCGGAGCGGGTCATCGCGTTGTCGGTGGTCGGGCCGGACGTGTCGTGCCCGACGGCGCCCGGGGTGCCGTCGCCACCCGCCTCGCGGCCGTCGCCGTAGTCCAGGCCGTAGTGCTGGTAGAGCCGTGCCTCCTCGTCGACCGACAGGTGCCCGTCCTCGGAGATCCGCGGGGCGTCCTTGACCTTCGCCTTGTCGTAGCCGAGCGTGACACGGTCGTTGCTCTGCTCCGCGCCCTGCACCGGGACGAAGTTCTCGTGGCTGCCGAACATCCCGGTCTGCACGGTGACCCACTTGGGCTGGTCGGTGTCGTCGTCGTAGTAGATCTGCCCGACCTTGCCGAGCTTGTCGCCGTCGCGGTCGTAGGCGGTAGAACCGATGAGGTTGCGAAGCTGGTCCTGCGTGATCATCAAAGGGTTCCCCTCGTCGTCGTTGAGTCTCGTCAGACACGGGCTCTGCCGCGTCCCGTGGTGTCGCCGGGCGCTCATCGGCGGCCCACAGGTCAGGGTTTACCCATTCGCCGCGACCACACACCGAGCGCGGGCCCCGTTCGGGATCCAGCGGGAGCGGCTACGACGCCGTCTCGGCGGCTGTCTCCAGGCCGAAGGGGCCGGGTCCGGTCGCGGGCTCGAACGCCCGGGGAGGATCGGGGCGCTGCGCGCCGAGAGCTCGCCCGCGATGAAGGCCTGGACGGCGAAGAGATCCCGTACGTCGTCGCGGGCGACGGGGATGACGCGGAAGCCGCGGCGGGGCTCCCAGCGGACGGTGCCCTCGCTCTGCAGGATCATCAACGCCTCCCGCATCGGCGTGGCGCTGACGCCGAGCCGGCCAGGTGCTCAACGCGGATGAACGAGGACGACCGCATCTCACCGACCATGATCGCTTCGCGGATGTGGCTCGCGACCTGTTCGCTGAGTTGCTGCGTGTTCACGCTCACGCCGGTCGTCCTCAGCCCAGTCCGCCACGCTTGACGAGTTGCGCCGCGATGACGTTGCGCTGGATCTCGTTGGTGCCCTCGCCCACGATCATCAGCGGCGCGTCCCGGAAGTAGCGCTCCACATCGAACTCCGTGGAGTAACCGTAGCCGCCGTGGATGCGCACCGCGTCGAGAGCGACCTCCATGGCCATCTCGGAGGCGAACAGCTTCGCCATCCCCGCCTCCATGTCCGCGCGCTGCCCGGCGTCGTGCTTCTCGGCGGCGTACAGGATGAGCTGCCGGGCGGCCGTGATCTTCGTAGCCATGTTCGCCAGGTAGTTGCCGATCGACTGGTGCTGCCAGATCGGCTTGCCGAAGCTCTGGCGGTCCTGAGCGTACTGCAGGGCGTCGTCGAAGGCGGCCTGTCCGACCCCGAGTGCGCGCGCGGCGACCTGGATGCGGCCGGTCTCCAGGCCCTTCATCATCTGGGCGAAGCCGCGCCCCTCCTCGCCGCCGAGGAGTGCCGTGGCCGGGACAGGCATGTCGTCGAACCGCAGCTCACAGCTCTCCACACCCTTGTAGCCGAGCTTGGGCAGGTCCTTGGACACCGTCAGCCCCGGCCAGTGCTCGACCAGCAGGATCGACACGCCCCGGTGCTTGGGCTCGGCCGCGGGATCGGTCTTGCACATCAGCGCGATGACCTGTGAGCGGCGCGAGTTGGTGATCCAGGTCTTGGACCCGTTGACGACGTACCCGTCTCCGGTGCGGACGGCGCGGGTCGTCATGGCCTGCAGGTCGGACCCGCCGCCGGGCTCGGTGAGCGCCATGGTCGCGCGCACCTCGCCGGTGGCCATCCGGGGCAGGTAGTGCTGCTTCTGCTCCTCGGTGCCGAAGGCCAGCAGCAGCTTGGCGACGACGGTGTGCCCGCCCATCGCCCCGGCGAGGCTCATCCAGCCGCGGGCCAGCTCGGCCGTGACCAGGGCGTAGCACGGCATGGAGACCGGCGCCTCGCCGTAGGGTTCCGGGATGGCGAGCCCGAAGATCCCGAGCTCCTTCATCTGCTCGATGAGGTTCTCGGGATAGGTGTCCTGGTGCTCCAGCTCGCGGACGACCGGACCTACCTCGCGGTCGACGAACTCCCGCACGACCTCGACGACCGCCTGTTCCTCGGTGCTGAGCCTCATGCGTTCAACATAATGAGGAAGTCGCCTTCGCCGGAGGTCCGTGGCCTACGGCACGCCCGGCTCGATCGACGTCAACGGCGGCCGCCACAAGCCGCTCGCCCCTTCGGTGGCTGCAAGCACTCCGGTAGCGGTCGGGAGATGGGCCGCCCCGGGCTGGAGGAGTTCCTCGAGACCACGGCGATCCAGCTCTGACCTCGGCCGTGGACGGTCAGCGGTACTCGCTGAGCTCGACGAGGTTCCCGTCCGGGTCGCGGACGTAGACGCTGCGGATGGTGCCGGTCGCGCCGGTCCGCTCGACGGGCCCCTCCTCGATCGGGATGCCGGCCCGGGCGAGCTCCTCGACCACGGTGTCGACCGGCACGGCGGCGATGAGGCACAGATCGGCGGACCCGGGCGTCGGCGCCTCCGCGTGGGGGGTGAACTCCCGGCCCGCCTCGTGCAGATTGATCTTGCTCCTGCCGAACGCCAGTGCGCGACGACCGCCGCCGAAGGTCACCGCCTCCATGCCGAGCACGTCGCAGTAGAAGGTGATCGTCGCGTTGAGATCGGCGACGGTCAGCACGAGATGATCGAGCCGGTCGATCTGCATGGGGCCTCCGGGGTTCCGTGTGACGGCGGGATCTCGCTCCGACGACTGTGGCAGGGGAATAGAGAATGCGGCACGGAGATCAGGCGCCACTGGCCACGGCTCTCCGGTCGATCCCCCCGGGGACCGGTGCGCCGTCTCGCCGCCGAGGGGTTGGTCTCCTCCGTGCCGTGCCGGGCAGGCGACGTCCCGTCCCTCGTGGCGTGTGCGGCCGACGTCGCGCTGCTGCGCGTCTGCCCCCCGGATCGCCATGGAAACGTGAGCCTGGGCCCGTCGGCGAGCTACGGGCGTGCGCTGATCGAGGGCGCCGCGGTGGTGATCGGTGAGGTCGACGAGAGCCTGCCGCGGACCACCGGCGACGACGTGACCGTGCACCGGTCGCACTTCGACCACCTCGTGGCCTCCACGCTCGCCGTGGAGCTGATGGGCACCGAGCGTCTGTTCGCCGTGGCCGACGGGAACCCCGGGATCTCGATGGTCTCCTCGCGGCGGATCCACAACCCCGCTTGGCTGGCCCGCCTGCCGCGGTTCGTCTCGGTCTGCTCCGCCCTCCAGGTGGACCTGAGCGGCCAGGTCGCCTCGGAGTCGGTCGGTGGGGTCCAGGTGGCGGGCATCGGCGGCAGCGCGCTCGACGGTCCGGTCACGCTGGCGCGGCACGCCGTCGACGCGGTCGTCACCGAGTTCGGTGTCGCGCACCTGACCGGACGGTCGGTCGGGGAGCGCGCGGAGGCGCTCACTGCGATCGCGCGCCCCGAGCACCGCGCCGCACTGAATGTCGGGTGAGCTGGGTGCTGGATGAGATGACCGGTTCGGGCCGTGCTGCCGCGGGTACCGCGGGGCGCTACCGTCGTCGGACCATGGGCGACTACGACGATCCGGAACTCACCGGCCAGGGCCCGCCGCAGCGCGGGCGGTGGCTCGCCGTCGGCGCGGTCGTGGCCGCACTGATTCTGGGCCTGGCCGCGGGCTTCGTCGCGGGCGGGGGGACGAGCCGGGACTCCTCGGTGGCTACCGTCGAGACCTCTCCGGCCCCGACCCCGGAGCCTTCTCCCGAGCCCACGCCCCCGGCCGCCGTCGAAGCCTGCGCCGAATCCGCCGCCGCCGGAGCCGCCGTCCTGGCGGAGCTGAACCGCGGGGTGCAGGCCATCGGGGCGCTGGACTTCGGCACCGTGCGCGAGGTCCTCGACCGGATCCAACCGTTGCAGCGGGAGCTGGAGGGCGCCGTGGCGGCGTGCGGGCTTCCGGTGGCGGCGCCGCGCTGACAACCGTCAGGGCGGCGCCGCCGCTCCGCCGGGTACCGCCCGGGTGCCGAGGTCGGCGAGTCGGTGGCCCGGCCAGCCGCCGACCCGGCCGAACAACGAGATCAGCGCAGGCACGAGCAGCGAGCGCACCACGAACGCGTCGATCAGTACGCCGACGGTCAGGGCGAAGGCCATCTG
>JAKDLE010000224.1 GCA_030453005.1 Pseudonocardia sp.
TCGGCGCGACGGGGGTGTCGGTGAACAGCCGGGCGGCGGGGGCCCGGGCGGCCGAGGCGGTGACGACGGCGATCGGTGGGGGGGTGTCGCGGCCCCGGGTGGGTCGGCGGGCGCCGCGGTAGTCCTCGACGCGCACGGTGCCCGCCCCGACGAGCACGACGTCGGCGAGCTCACGGAGCAGGCCGAACACGCACCGGTCCGCCTCCGAGCCGAGGGGCGCGGAGCGTCCGTCCACCGAGACGGCGCCGTCGATGCTGGCGACGAAGTTGACGCGCACGTACGGCGCGGCGAGGCCGTCGGGATAGGCGTAGTGCGCCGCGAGGGACCTGTCGTCGAGCGGTTCCCCGTCGGAGGGGCCATCGGTCGGGAATGGGCGGATGTTGTGCACGGGCGCCATCCCAGCACGGGAGTTCGGTCGGCGCGCAGTCAGCGGATGGGGGTAGGTTCAGAAGGGGAGGCTCACCTATGGTGAGCGAAGTGTCCCCTATCGGGGATGCGCCGCTCGACCGGACGGTGAGGAGACCCAGTGCCCACGGCGATCACCGCTTCCGGGACCGCCCGCCCCGCCCCGGTCCGTCGGTCGGTGCGCAGGCGCCGCCTGGTCGGTCTGGCGTTGCTGCTCGCGGGGCTCGTGGGCTGCTGCCTGCTCAGCGTGGCGGTCGGGGCCAAGCCGATCCCGCTGGGCGTGGTCTGGGACGCGCTGCTCGCCCCGGACGGCAGCGCGAATGACATCATCGTGCGGGAGCTGCGCATCCCGCGCACCGTTCTCGGCCTCGTCGCGGGGGCCGCGCTGGGGTTGGCCGGGGCGCTGATGCAGGGCCACACGCGCAATGCGCTCGCCGACCCCGGCATCTTCGGCGTCAACGCGGGTGCGGCGTTCCTCGTCGTCATCGGTATCTACGTCTTCGGCGTCGCCGACCCGCTGGGCTACGTGTGGTTCGCATTGACCGGGGCCGCCGTGGCCAGCGCGGCGGTGTTCGTGCTCGCCTCCATCGGCCGGGGCGGACCCACGCCGGTCACGCTCGCGCTGGCGGGCGCGGCGATCAGCGCGCTGCTCGCGGCCCTCACCTCCGCCGTGATCCTGGTCGACGTGGCCACGCTCGACGCCTACCGGTTCTGGGCCGTCGGCTCGTTGGCGGGCCGCGACGGCGAGGTCCTCACCAACGTGGTGTGGTTCATCGCCGCCGGGGCGCTGATCGCGCTGGCGAGTGCACCCGCGCTGAACGCGCTCTCGCTCGGCGACGACGTCGCGCGGGCGCTGGGCCACTCGGTGCAGCGCACGCGGGTCACCGGGATCGTCGCCATCGCGCTGCTCGCGGGCGGGGCCACCGCCGCATGTGGGCCGATCGCGTTCATCGGGCTGGTGGTGCCCCACGTCGTGCGCACCTTCACCGGGCCCGACTACCGGTGGCTGCTGCCCGCCTCGGCGCTGTCGGGGTCGGTGCTGATCCTCGTCGGCGACGTGCTGGGCCGGGTGGTGGTGCGGCCCGGCGAGCTGCAGGTCGGGATCGTGCTGGCCCTGGTGGGGGCGCCGGTGTTCATCCAGCTCGTGCGCAGGCGCAAGATGGCGAACATCTGATGGTGGCCCCACCGACGAGCGCCCCACCGATGACGGTGCCCGGCCGTCCGGCGCTGCGCGGAGGTCGGCTGTCGGTGGTGTGGCGCCCGCGCACCGTGGTCGTGCTGGTCGGGGCGGCACTGCTGCTGTTCGCCGCGTTCGTCATCGACATCGCGCGCGGGGACTTCCCGATCAGCGTCTCCGAGGTCGCGGCGGTGCTGCTCGGCGGAGGGGAGAGTGGCCAGCGGTTCATCGTGCTGGAGCTGCGGCTGCCCCAGACGCTCACCGGCGCGCTGGTGGGCGGGGCGCTCGCCGTGTCCGGCGCGATCACCCAGGCCATCGCCCGCAACCCGCTGGCCAGCCCCGACATCATCGGTATCACGATGGGGGCCAGCGCCACCGCGGTGTTCGTGATCGTGCTCGGCGGCGGTTTCGGGGCGCTCGGGGGGTTCCTCGCCTCGGTGGGGCTGCCCGTCGCGGCGCTGCTGGGCGGCCTGCTCACCGCCGCCGTGATCTACGGCCTGGCCTGGCGCCGGGGCATCTCGGGGTTCCGGCTCGTCCTCGTGGGTATCGGGATCAACGCCATGCTGCTCGCGGTCGTGCAGTGGCTGCTCGTCGTCGCGGAGCTGTACGAGGCCGCGCAGGCCACCGTGTGGCTCAACGGCAGCCTCAACGGCCGCGGCTGGGAGCACGTCGTCCCCGTCGCGGCGGCGCTGGTGCTGCTCGTCCCCGCCGCGCTGGTGCTGGCCCACTCGCTGGGCGCGCTGCAGTTCGGCGACGACACCGCGCGCGGCCTGGGCATCCGCGTCGACCGCGCCCGCACGCTCCTGCTGCTCGTCGCCGTCGGGCTGGCCGCGGTGGCCACCTCCTCGGCCGGGCCGGTCGCGTTCGTCGCGCTCGTCGTCCCGCAGATCGCGCAGCGCCTGGTCGGCGCCGCCCGACCGCCGATCGCCGCGTCGCTGGTGGTGGGTGCGGCGCTCACGGTGGTCGCCGACGTCATCGCCCGCACCGCGTTCCCGTCACCGCTGCCCGTCGGCATCATCACCGCCGTCATCGGCGCGCCGTACCTGCTTCACCTGCTCGTCCGCCAAAGCCGGGAGGCCCGCGCATGACCGAGCTTGCGAGGTCACCATTCAGCGCAGCACCGCCGGGCGCGGCGGCGACGAGCGTCAGCGAGGAGCGGTCGTGACCCAGCTGGACGTCTCGACCCCCGAGTCGGGGACCGCCCCGGTCCGGCTGCGCGCCGACGGGGTGTGCCTGGGCTACGGCGACCGCGTCGTCGTCGACGGCCTGGACCTCGACGTCGTCGCGGGCACCGTCACCGCGGTGATCGGACCCAACGGCTGCGGGAAGTCGACGCTGCTGCGCGCGTTGGGCAGGCTGCTCAAGCCCAGCGGGGGCCGCGTCCTGCTCGACGGGCGCCGCATCGACCGGATGCCCACCCGCGAGGTGGCCACCGTCCTCGGGGTGCTGCCCCAGTCGCCGAGCGCGCCGGAGGGCCTGTCGGTGGCCGACCTCGTCGCCCGCGGCAGGCACCCGCACCAGGCCTGGTACCGGCAGTGGTCCGGCGACGACGAGAACGCCGTGCACCAGGCGCTGGAGTGGACCGGCATGCTCGACCTCGCCGAGCGTCCCGTCGACGAGCTCTCCGGCGGGCAGCGCCAGCGCGCCTGGATCTCCATGGCGCTGGCCCAGGGCACCGATCTGCTGCTGCTCGACGAGCCCACCACGTTCCTCGACCTCGCCCACCAGGTCGACGTCCTGGAGCTCATCCGCAGGCTGCACCGCGAGGCCGGTCGCACCGTCGTGATGGTGCTGCACGACCTCAACCTGGCCGCGCGGTACGCCGACCGCCTGGTCGCGATGCGCGACGGCCGCGTCGTCGCCTCGGGGGAGCCGCACGAGGTGATCACCGAGGAGCTGCTGCGCGAGATCTTCGGCCTCGACGCGTGCGTCATCGCCGATCCGGTGGCGGGCACCCCGCTGGTGGTGCCGGTCGGGGCACGATCGGTCGGCTGAACCCACCACCTCGGTCGCACCCCCGTGCGATCCGGACCACCTGTGTCACCATTGCGGCTCCGCAGAGGCTCAGTGCCGAGGAGTCGGGCGGCGAGGAGAGGGGGAGCCACCATGACCGAGGTCGGGTCGGCCCTGCCCACGCACGAGGGGGCCTGGACCGAGGAGGCCTACCTCGCGCTGCCCCACGACCGCCGCATCGAGCTCGTCGACGGGAGCCTGCTCGTCGCGCCCAGCACCGACGACCGGCACGCACGGGCCGTCACGGGCGTCCGGACGGCGGTCGGGGCGGCGTTGCCCGACGGGCTGCAGGTCCTCGGGCCCGTCCCGCTGCGGCTGTCGCCCGGCCGGATACTCGTGCCCGACCTGGTCGTGACGGCCCGTCCCCCGGACGGCGCAGGCCCGGACGGCGCAGGCCCGGACGGCGCAGGTTCCGAGAACGGGGTCCGCGACAGCTCCGTGGCGCTCCTGGTGATCGACGTCGTCGGCCGCGGCAACGGCGTGGCCGACCGCTGGTTCAAGCCCCAGCTCTACGCGGGCAGCCGCATCCCGTACGCGCTGCTGGTCGACCACGACGAGCCGTTCGCCACGGGCAACATGCTCATCGGTGGCCGTTACCACGAGTACGCGTTCGCGGAGCCGGGCGGCGTACTGAGTCTGCAGGAGCCCTTCGCTCTGGAGCTGGCCCTCGACATGCTCACTGATCCGGCGCCCGAGCCGGACCCCGACCGCCCCGTGCCCGCCTGACGGGTCGGCGACTGACGGGGACCCGCACTATGGTGGCAACCATGATCAGGTCCGTGCGAGAGACGTTCCGGGCGTCCGCCGAGCTGGACCTCGCCGCCATCGACCCGCGGGACCGTCCGGTCGGCCCGAGGGGCAAGGGCGCGGCGGCCGAGCGGATGGTCGACCTCGCCGCCGAGCTCGACGCCCGGCAGGAGGCGCTCTACGCCGAGGCGACGGGCGGCGGCGTCCGCGCGGTCCTGCTCGTGCTGCAGGGAATGGACACCTCGGGCAAGGGCGGGGTCATCCGGCACGTCGCGGGCCTGGTCAACCCGCAGGGTCTGAGCATCGCCTCGTTCACGAGACCCACCTCCGAGGAGCGCGGGCAGCACTTCCTCGTGCGGGTGCGTGCCCGGGTCCCGGCCCCCGGGCAGATCGGGGTGTTCGACCGGTCGCACTACGAGGACGTCCTGGTCGCCCGGGTCGACTCGCTCGTGCCCGAGGACGTGTGGCGCGGCCGCTACGCCGAGATCACCGCGTTCGAGGACGAACTGCTCGCGCAGGGCGTCACGATCGTCAAGTGCCTGCTGCACATCTCGCCCGTCGAGCAGGCGGAGCGTCTGCTGGCCCGGCTCGACGACCCGGCCAAGCGGTGGAAGTACGACACGGGCGACCTCGCCTCCCGCGGTAGGTGGCCCGCCTACCGGCAGGCCTACACCGACGCCGTGGCGCACACCGACTCCGACGACGCCCCCTGGTACGTGGTGCCCTCGGACCGCAAGTGGTACCGCAACTGGGTGGTCGCCGCCCTGCTCGCGGAGACCCTCGCCGAGCTCGACCCACAGTTCCCGCCCGCCACGGTCGACGTCGACGCCGAGCGCGTCCGCATCATCGCGAGCGTGGTCACGTGAGCTCGCGAACCCGCCGTCGGGCACAGCAGCCGCGAACGCCGTCCGACGGGCGCCCGACAGGAGGACACGTGAGGAAGCTCGCCCGACTCGGCGGGATGCTCACCGCGGTGGCGGTCGTCGCAGGCTGCGGCACCGGCGCCGCGCCCGCGGTCCTGGCCTATTTATTCCATCCCAGCGAGGACCGGCTCGACGGCCGGCCGACTCTGCTCATCGTCGATGAAGGCTGGCTCGCGCTCGACGACGAGGGGTTCGCTGGCCAGCTCCGCGAGTGGCTGAAAACGCTGCGCAAGAAAAACGCCAGCGTCATCTTCGCCACGCAAAGCCTGTCCGACATCGACGGCAGCAACATCGCGCCCGCGATTATCGAGAGCTGCCCGACGCGGCT
>JAKDLE010000225.1 GCA_030453005.1 Pseudonocardia sp.
AGGTGATGGGGCAGTTCCGCGCAGCCCCGCCCGCGGGCGGCGAGCCGCGGGAGCAGCTGTTGCGGCTGTCCCGGCCGCCGGGCGCGGGGCTCACGGTGCGCGCCACCGCCCCCCCGACGCAGCCGATGCGCGAGCTGGACTCCTACGCCCTGAAGGTGATCAAGGCTCGCCGCCGCGGGGCGGTGTACCCCTACGAGGTGGTGCCGATGGTGGTGCGCAACCCCGACGGTGGCGCCCCCGGCAAGTTCACCGAGTACGACCTCGACGACTCCGGCACCCCGGTGCAGGTCGACCGCGCGCCGGGCGGCAACTCCGCCAACCTGGTGCTGGGCACGGTCACCACCTCCACGCAGCGCTACCCGGAGGGCATGACGCGCGTCGTGCTCATCGGCGATCCGACGAAGGCGCTGGGTGCGGTCGCCGAGCCGGAGGCCCGGCGGGTACTCGCGGCGATCGAGCTGGCGGGCAGGCTGGACTCGCCCATCGAGTGGTTCGCCGTCTCGGCGGGCGCGAAGATCGCGATGGACTCCGGCACCGAGAACATGGACTGGATCAGCCGCGTGCTGCGCGGGATCATCGAGTTCACCCAGGGTGGCGGCGAGTTCAACGTCGTCGTGACGGGCATCAACGTGGGCGCCCAGCCGTACTGGAACGCCGAGGCCACGATGCTCATGCACACCAAGGGCATCCTCGTGATGACGCCCGACAGCGCGATGGTGCTCACGGGCAAGCAGTCGCTGGACTACTCGGGCGGCGTCAGCGCCGAGGACAACTTCGGCATCGGCGGCTACGACCGGATCATGGGCCCCAACGGGCAGGCGCAGTACTGGGCACCGGACCTCTCCGGCGCCGTGGACGTCCTGCTCGCGCACTACGCGCACACCTACCGCGCGCCGGGCGAGCGGTTCCCCCGCCCCGCCCCGAGCACCGACGCGGTCGACCGCGACGTCTCCGACTCCCCGCACAGCGGCCCCGGCTGCGACTTCACCACGGTCGGCGAGGTGTTCTCGACCGTCACCAACCCGGAGCGCAAGAAGCCCTTCGACATCCGCTCGGTGATGGCGGCCGTGGCCGACGCCGACCACCCCACGCTGGAACGCTGGGCCGACATGATCGACGCCGAGGGTGTCGTCGTGCTCGATGCCCACCTGGGCGGGCAGCCGATCTCGCTGCTGGGCATCGAGTCGCGGCCGCTGCCCCGGCGCGGCCGCATCCCGATCGACGGCCCGTCGTCGTTCACCGCGGGCACGCTGTTCCCGAGGTCGTCGAAGAAGACGGCGCGGGCGATCAACGCGGCGAGCGGCAATCGGCCGCTGGTTGTGCTCGCGAACCTGTCCGGGTTCGACGGCTCCCCGGAGTCGCTGCGCCAGCTGCAGCTGGAGTACGGCGCGGAGATCGGGCGGGCGGTCGTCAACTTCGACGGGCCGATCGTGTTCTGCGTGGTGTCGCGCTACCACGGCGGGGCGTTCGTCGTGTTCTCCAAGACGCTCAACGACAACATGGAGATCGCCGCGGTGGAGGGCTCCTACGCCTCGGTGATCGGTGGCGCGCCCGCCGCGGCCGTCGTGTTCGCGGGCGAGGTCAACAAGCGCACCGCCGCCGACCCCCGCGTGGCCGACCTGGAGGCGCGCATCTCCGACGCCGGGCAGGCCGGTGACGACGCCGAGTCGGGCAGGCTCGCCGCCGAGCTCGCGGCCCTGCGCCCCGGCGTGCGGTCGGAGAAGCTCGGCCAGGTGGCCGACGAGTTCGACACCGCGCACAGCGTGGAACGGGCCCAGCGCATGGGCTCGGTGGACCGCATCGTCCCCGCCCACACCCTGCGCCCCTACCTGGTGGACGCGGTGCGACGCGGCATGGCCCGCACCGAGCCGCGGTGAGCCACCCCCGAGGCTGAGCGAACGGCACTCTCAGCCGACCTCCTTGGCCGGGAGTGCCGTTCGCTCAGGAGCAGGCGTTCTTCGTGCGGAGGACGCGGGTGACCGCCTCGGCGTTCTCCGCCGCGTCCAGCGTGCCCTCGGCCAGCGCCGACTCCAGGACGTCGAGGACGGCGTCCGGGTCCTCGGGGTTCGACCACAGGGCCACGTCGGCGCCCGCGTCGAGTGCGGCGAGCACGGCCTCGGGCAGCGCGTAGGTACCCGTCACCGCCTTCATGGCGCCGAGGTCGTCGGTGAGCACGAGGCCGTCGAACCCGTACTCCCCGCGCAGCAGCTCGTACACCGCCGGGGTGAGCGAGCTGGGCAAATCCCCGGTCAGGCCGGGAACGTCGAGATGGCCCACCATGACGCCCGTGCGGGTGTCGGCCAACGGCGCGCCCGGGCTCACGAGGGCGGCGTAGGGCAGCAGGTCGGCGGTGCGCAGGTCGTCGAGCGGCGGGGTGGAGACGCGCCCGGCGTGGGAGTCGCCGTCGGCGCGGCCGTGCCCCGGGAAGTGCTTGATCACGGTGGCGAGCCCCGCGGCGTGCTGGCCCTCGGCGAAGGCCCGGGCGTAGCGGGTGACCTCGCCCGGGTCGGTGCCGAAGGACCGGTCGCCGATGACGGCGCCGTCGGGCTGCCCGCCGAGGTCGACGACGGGGCCGAGGTTCGTCGTGACGCCGCGGGCGGCCAGTGCGCGGCCGCGCTCCTCGCCCAGCGCGCGCACCTCGTCGACGCTGCGGGCGCTCATCTCGCGGGCGCTGGGCAGGTCGCCGTCGAGGTCGTCGATGCGCTGCACCCGCCCGCCCTCGTCGTCCACGGCCACCGCGACCGGGATGCGCGCCCCGGCCTGCACCGTGCGCAGTGCCTGGTCCCGCAGCAGCTCGGTGGCGTTGCCGGGCAGGAAGATCCCGCCCACCTGGGTGGAGCGCACGGTCTCGGCGGCGGCGGCGGGGTCGGCGGCGTCCACCCCCACCATGAGCCGCTGGGCCAGTCGGGCACGTGGCGACATGGCGTCGACGACGGCCGCGCAGTCGGGGAGGCGTTCGTCAGGCCCTGGCGCGAGGGCGGCCGGGAGCGAGGCGGGCACCGGGAGCGGCCCGGCCGTCGGCGTCGCCCCGACCACCGCCGCGGAGCTCGCCACCATCCCCACGACGATCCCGACCAGCAGCGGACCCGCCGGGCGTCGAGGTCCCCGAGCCGGTGCGCCACGGGAGGCACGGCCGCGGAGGGTGACCGTGGTCTGGTGCGACGGGCGGCGGGGGCGTGTCATCGCCCGCCATCATCCCCCCTGGCCCCCGCTGCGGGCGGACCGCCCGCGGCGCGCCGGAGTGGATCGGTACAGAGTTTCCCCCGACCGTCGGTTGTGCGCGGGGGTCACGTCACGTTGAGTGGAGAACGACCGGACCGCGGACCCGGCCCGGTTCACCCAGCTCGTCGGAGGCCTCGTGAAACCTTTCGTGCTCAACCGTCACGGCAAGCTCGTCTTCCCCGCCACCGTCCTCGGAGAGCTCGACTTCTCCGTCCTCGACTCCCTCGACCAGTTCACCGCCGTGATCGGCCGTGACTTCGAGGCCAAGGCGCCCACCGGCAGCGACATCCTCACCCGCGTGGAGTCCGGGGGTTACGAGAGCCGCTTCCCCCTGCTGCGCGACCTCGCCCAGAACCTGTTCTGGGTGAACCGCTACTCGATGACGATGTTCGACAAGCGGCCCACCCGCTTCCGCGACCTGCCCCGGGGTCGCGACGACGTGTTCCTGCCCGTGCTGACGCCGTGGGAGGACGGCGAGCGCAAGGTCGCCGCCGTGGAGAGCGCCTACCGGTCGCTGCCCGCCACCTACGACTCCGACACCGAGGACCGCGTGTTCACCCGGTTGTTCGACGTGTTCCGGCACAAGCGCCACCACGCCACGGAGCTGCCCGCGATCAAGCCGACGGTGGCCGAGCTGCTCGCGCAGCCCGAGGCCCTGACGTGGGTCCTCCCGCGCCACGACCCCGACTACCCCACGTTCTCGCTCCAGGAGATCCTCGACGCCGACGAGTCCGTGCCCGAGCTGGAGGCCCTGTCGCGCTGGGCGATGGTGCTGCACAACCAGTACCCTTGGGAGCGCGAGACCACCGAGCTGCGCCCCGTCGGCTCCATCGGTGACGACGACGTCGTCATCGCGCTGCATCCGCGCAACCGCGACGTCATGGCGTTCATCGACCGGGTGCGCTCGGAGGCGGTGCCCGCGAGCAGCGGCCCGGCCCCGCTGCCGCCCGTGCAGCCGGTGGCGCCCTACCCGCCGGTGCGGGTGCGTGAGGCGTTCGCCGTGGCCCCGGTGCTGGAGGCGCTGTCGGTGGTGCGCGGCGAGCACGTCTGCAGCAACGACGACGTCATCCGCAACTCCAGCTTCTCCTGGTCGCCGATGAGCGCGGCCGAGATCAGCAAGAAGACCGGCATCGAGGAGCGCCGCTACTCCTCGCGCCCGCTGGAGGTGCTGGCGTTGGAGGCCGCCCGGGACGCGCTGGAGCACTCCGGACGCGGGGCCGAGGAGATCGGTGCCGTACTCGTGGCCACCTGCACCAGCGAACGGCTCATCCCGTCGGTGGCGTGCTGGATCTCCGGGCAGCTCGGGCTGCTGCAGACCCACGTCTCCGCCGACATCGTGGCCGCCTGCGCGGGGTTGCCCTACGGGCTGTCCGAGGCGGTGCGGCTGCTGCAGGAGGTCCAGCGGCCGGTGCTGCTGATCTGCGTGGAGAAGTTCTCCGACAAGATCGGCGCCGTCCGCACCTCCCGGATGATCTTCGGGGACGGCGCGTCGGCGATCGTCGTGGCGCCCGGGGAACGCACCGACGTCGAGGTGCTGCAGACCTACGCCAGCGGCCCGGTCAGCGAGGTCGAGTCGATCATCTGGCCGAACCGGGAGTTCGACAACGACATCACCGTCTACGGGCCCGAGGTCAAGTCGCTCGTGCAGCGCTACCTCGACCAGATGATCGGCGAGCTGGGCGACGAGCCCGACCCCGACGACCCGGCGCGCCCGCTGCTCGACTCGATCGACCTGATCGTGCCGCACCAGGCGAACAAGACCATGATCCTCGGCCTCGCCGAGAAGGCGGGTCTCACCCCCGACCAGCTCTACTTCAACATCGAGACGATGGGCAACGTCTCGGCCGCGTCCATCCCCATCGCGATCGCCGACGCCGTGCGCGACGGCGCGATCACCCGGCCGATGCGGGTGTTCGCGCCCGGGTTCGGAGCAGGGGCCGTCGGGGGGTACGCGGTGCTGCGCGTCGACCCGGCGATCGTCGCGCCGGAGCGCGCGGGAATCGACACAGCGCCGGAGCGCGCAGGAATCGACACAGCGCCGGAGCGCGCGGCGACGGCGGCGACGGCGGCGACACCCGCAGCCGAGGCGGCCCGGCCCTCGAACACGCCCACCACCAGCGACGACGTCCGTGTGGCGTTCGGCGAGTAGCACGCCGTCGACCATCCGACCACACCACCGAAGGGGCACCACATGACCGACATCCTGCACGAGTCCGAGCGTCGCGTCGCCATCGTCACGGGCGGGGCCCGCGGGATCGGGGCCGCGATCACCACCGCACTGGCCCGGTCCGGCGTCCACGTCGCCGCCGGCTACTCGTCCAACAGCAAGGCCGCCGACGAGCTGGCGGGCAAGCATTGCTCCGC
>JAKDLE010000226.1 GCA_030453005.1 Pseudonocardia sp.
GCACGCCGCGCGGCATCGTCGACCTCTGTGGCCGCTACGGCGTGCGGCTGGCCGGTGCGCGGGTCACGGTCGTGGGCCGCGGGGTGACGGTCGGGCGTCCGCTGGGCCTGTTGCTCACCCGACGCGCGGAGAACGCCACGGTGACGCTGTGCCACACCGGCACCCGCGACCTGGCCGCCGAGGTGCGCCGCGCCGACGTGGTGGTGGCCGCGGCAGGCGTGCGGGGCCTGATCACCGCCGACATGGTGGCGCCGGGTGCCGCCGTGCTCGACGTGGGCGTCACGCGGACGGATCTGGGCCTGGTCGGTGACGTCGAGCCCGAGGTCGCGGAGGTGGCCGGCCTGCTCGCGCCGATGCCGGGCGGCGTGGGCCCGATGACGCGGGCGATGCTGCTGACGAACGTGGTGGAGGCAGCCGAACGGAGCTTGTCGGCGTGAGCATGGCTGACCTGCGCTCCCGCCTGCCCGCCTGGGCGCCTGCGGCGGCGGTGCTGCTGATCGCGGCGGCCGGTATCGTGCGGGTGCTCACCCAGCACTGGCGCGAGGGCGGTGTGCTGCTCGGCGGCGCGCTGCTGGTGGCGGCGATCCTGCGGGTGCTGTTGACGCCGGAGCAGGCCAGCCTGCTCGTCGTCCGAAGCCGATTCCTCGATGCGGTGTGCTACACCGGCCTCGGTGCGGCCATGGTGTTCCTGGCCGCCACGATCACCCGAGACGGGCTCATCCTCACCTGAGCGTCACCGCCAGGGCAGTATCGGGCCCATGACCGACAACGACAGCGAGCGCTCCGCGCGCATCGTCGACACCCTCGTCGGTGCCTTCGACGACCTGATGACCGCGAACCCCGCCGCGTTCCGCACCAAGTTCCGCAAGATGGCGGCCGACCCGTTCGCGTTCTACCGCGGCAGTGCGTGCCTGTTCTACGCCGACGTCGCCGGCGCGGACGGACGGTGGCGCGAGGACCCGTGGGCGGACGAGCGCACCAGCCGTGTGTGGATCCAGGGCGACCTGCACGCGGAGAACTTCGGCACCTACATGGACGGCGACGGCGTCCTGATCTTCGACGTCAACGACTTCGACGAGGCCTACGTCGGCCACTTCACCTGGGACGTCATGCGGTTCGCGGCGAGCATGGCCCTGCTGGGGTGGCGCAAGGCGATCTCCGACGACGACATCTCGATGCTGGTGCAGCGCTTCGTGCGCGCGTACCTCGCTCAGGTGCGGTGGTTCACCGAGCGGCACGACGACCGCGGCTTCTCGCTGAACCTCGGCACGGCCGAGGGCCCCGTGCACCAGGTGCTGCGGCTGGCCCGGCTGCGCACGCGGGTGGGCCTGCTCAACGGCATCACCGAGACCGAGGGCTTCGACCGGGTGCTGCGCGACGTCCCCGGGGTCCGCCGTCTCGACGACGACGAGCGCGGACGGGTGGTCGAGGCGTTCGGCCGTTACCTGGAGTCGATCCCGGAGGCGAAGCGGTTCCGCGGGGTGGCCTACACCATCAAGGATGTGGCGGGGCGGTCCGGGTTCGGGATCGGGAGCGCGGGTCTGCCCGCGTACACCGTGCTGATCGAGGGGCCCAACGAGGCGCTCGACAACGACGTGGTCGTGTCGATGAAGCAGGGCAACGTCGCGGCGCCGTCGCGGGTGGTGACCGACCCCGCGATCGCGGACGCGTTCCACCACCACGGGCACCGCACCGTCGTGTCGCAGCGGGCGTTGCAGGCCCACGCCGACCGGCTGTTGGGCTGGACCGACCTCGACGGCGTCGGGTTCGTCGTCAGCGAGGTCTCGCCGTACGAGGCCGACCTCGACTGGAGCGAGCTGACCGAGCCGGTCGAGATCGCGCCGGTCGTGGAGGACCTGGGCCGGGCCACGGCGAAGGTGCACTGCGTGTCCGACTCGGACTCCGACCAGTCGCTGGTGCCGTTCCAGACCGAGGAGGCGATCATGTCCGTCGTCGCGGGGCGGGAGGACGAGTTCGTCCGCTGGGTGACCGAGTTCGCCCACGCCTACGCCGCCCAGGTGCGTACCGACCACGCGCTGTTCGTGGAGGCGTTCCGCGGCGGCGCGATCCCGGGCGTCGCGGCGTCTGATCACCGGGTGTAGAGCGTGCGCATGAGGGCCTCGATCGTCGGCTCGTCCACGTGCACGTCGCGGATGTCCACGCGCCGCGCCACGTCGGCGATCAGCTCGGCGGCGGTGGTGGTGGAGTCGAACTCCAGCCGCCACCGCAGCCCCTGGGCCTCCGCGGTCACGGCGACGACGCCGGGCAGCGCGGCGGGCGGGGCCGCGGGGGTGACCGGCTCGACGACCAGCGTGCGGTGCCCCGCGAACCGGCGGCGCAGGGCGTCGAGCCCGTCGTCGACGAGGACGCGGCCGCGGTCGATGACGACCACCCGCCTGCAGAGCCGCTCGACGTCGGGCAGGTCGTGCGTGGTGAGCAGCAGCGTCACGTCGCCCCGCGCGTTGACGGCGGAGAGGAACGTGCGCAGCCGCTCCTTGGAAGCGAGGTCGAGGCCGATCGTGGGTTCGTCGAGCACCAGCAGCTCGGGGGTGTGCAGCAGTGCCGCGGTGACCTCGCCGCGCATGCGCTGTCCCAGCGAGAGCTGGCGTACCGGGGTGGTGAGGAACGCGGCCATGTCGAGCAGCTCCACGCACTCGTCGAGCCGCTCCCGGTGGCGCGCGGGCGGGACGCGGTGGATCGCGCCGTGCAGGGCGAAGCTCTCGGCCAGCGGGAGGTCCCACCACAGCTGGCTGCGCTGCCCGAACACCACGCCGATCCGCCGGGCCAGCGTCCGGCGCTCGCGCACCGGGTCGAGCCCGCAGACCCGGGCGCTCCCGGCGCTCGGCACGAGCACCCCGGTCAGCATCTTGATCGTGGTCGACTTGCCCGCGCCGTTCGGGCCGAGGAACCCGACGGCCTCGCCCCGGGCGACGTCGAGCGTCACGTCGGTCACGGCCGTGACACGCGTGCGCCGCAGCCGGGACCCGACGAGGAAGTCGCGGCCGAGGCCCTCGGTCACGATGACATGGTCGCTCCGCAAGCGCCGCTCCGTGTCCATGCTCGCTCCGCCGGCGCCGCTCGTGGTCATGATCCCGTCCCCTGGTAGCGGCGGATGCCGGTCCGCCAGATCAGCGCCGCGGCGCCGACCGCCCCTACCGCGACGAGCGGTGAGCTCCACTGCAGGAAATCCGGGAAGCCGAGCGGGTCGGCCCTCCCGAGCAGCGCCAGCGCGGGGAAGTAGGCCACGAACGCGCCCGGCACCGCGAAGCACAGGACCCGCCGCAGCCACGGCCCGTACACGGTGATCGGATAGGAGGTGGAGAAGCTCGAGCCGTAGGTGACGGAGTTGGCCACCTCGCGCCCGTCGACCAGCCAGAACGACACCGTGTTGGCGGCGACCCAGATCGCCGCGAGGATCACGGCACCGACGAGCGGGGTGGTGAGCGCGAGCAGCACCCGCGCCGGCGTCCAGTCGATCCCGGCGGTCGCGGCCGCGTATCCGAGCACGGCGACCCCGGCGCCGACCCGGCCGAGCCGCTTCAGCGAGACGTCGGCGCAGAGCAGTTGGGGCAGTGTGCCCAGCGGGCGCAGCAGCAGGACGTCGAGCTCCCCGGTGCGGATGTAGGTGGGCAACTCCTGGATCTGGCCGACGGCGAGGTCGGCGAGCCCGAACGCGGTGGCGGCGAGCCCGTACATCAGCACCACCTCGTGCCGGTCGAACCCGCCCAGCGAGCTGACCTGCGTGAACACCACGAGTATGGCGACGAGCTCGATGCACTGGCCGATGACCTGCGCGGTGAGGTCGAGCGCGAACGACGCCGGGTAGGCGAGCTGGCTGCGGATCCGCGAGGACACGATGCGGCGGTAGACCTCACCGACCCTGCACCACCAGCCGCCGCGAACCGTGGTGCAGCGCCACCCGGCCGACCAGCAGCAGTGCGACGGCCCAGCCCGCCTGCGCGGCGAGCGCGCCCGCGGTGCCGTCCCGTTCCAGGAACACGTCGATCGGGATCTGGAACAGCGACGGCAGCGGTGTCCACGCCAGCGCCGTCTGCGCCCACTCCGGGAACCAGGCCAGCGGCACCACCAGCCCCGACAGCACCCCGCCGACCACACCCCACATCCCGATCACGCCACGCGCGTCGAGCAGCCAGAACGCGCTCGCGTTGAGCAGGAACCGCACGCCGAAGCTGACGACCACCGCGAGGAGCGCCGAGACCGCGAACCACGCCCAGGTGGCGGGCACGGTGGGCCAGCGGAACGGGAACGCCCATGCCCCGAACAGCATCGGCGGCACCAGCCGGGCGAGCACGGCGAACCCCGCCCGCCCGAGGTCGGCGGCGAGCATCGCGGCCTGCAGGTCCCAGGGTCGCCCGAGGTCGACCACGACGTCGCCGGTGCGGATGCGCCGCGACATCTCGGTGTCGCCCCACAGCAGCACCACGGTGAGCAGGCCCTGCCCGAGCGAGACGTAGGTGATCGCGGCCGCCACGTCGTACCCGGCGACGACCGGGCGCTGCGCCAGCACGGCGACGAGCACCGCCGCGCGCAGGAGCCCGAAGACGAGGTTGGTGGTGAGGCCGGCGAGGGCGGCCTGACGGTAGGTGGCGTGGCGGCGGAAACCGGCGCGGACGAGCTGCGGGTAGGGCGACAGCACGTCCTCCGACGTTACGGCAGGCCGCAACGGGGTTTCGGGTGCCAGCTCCGGGGGTCGCGGCCCAGCGTGGCGAGCAGCCGGTCCTGCCGCGAGGCACCGGGGGGCACCGGGACGGGCCTGCCGCAGATCCCCTCGGCGTAGAGGTGGTCGCCGAACATCGCGACCGAGGCCTCCATCTCGTCCATCTCCGCGTCGGAGAACCGCGTCTCCCGGCCGAGGGCGCGTGCGACGTCCCAGCGGTGCACGATCATGTCGAAGCCGTAGAAGTCGGACAGGGTGGCCCCGATCGTCGTGCGGCCGAGCTGGCCGTCGAACTCGCGGTGGAGCACGTCGTCGTCGACCCGGTCGAGCACGGCCGCGACGTGCGCGTCCCAGGCCGCGGGCGGATCGCCGTCGGGGCGGGGCCCGAGGTCGACGTCGTGCCGGTCGAGGAAGTCGCGCTGGGTGTCGACCATGTGGTCGACGACGTCGGCCGCGGTCCACCCGGCACACGGGCTCGGCGCCGACCACCCCCCGGCGCCGGTCATGGCGGCTTGCACGCCCGCCGCCTTCTGCTGGTAGCTGTCCCTGATATCGCTCATGCGGGCCATCATCGTGCGGAGAACGTCGGTGCGGATTGAAAGAATGCGACATCAGGCCGGAGCCGGCGGCAGCGTCTGCGCCGGTTTCTGCGCCGGTTGCGGGAGGCGGCGGGCCCGGTCGAGGAAGACCGCTCGATGCCCTGGGTCACCGACGAGCTGTACGGGCAGCGGAGCCGCGCCGCTGAGTTGGTCGGCACAGGGCCCGTCGACACAGAGCGCGGCGGGCAGCTCGCCCACTTCGACGGACACCGCCACCCCCGCCCGCACGGCGCGCCCGCCCTGGGAGGCCCCACGCCTCGTCGGGCAGCGTCGCGGCGCTTTCCCGGCGCGACCGGGCAGCAC
>JAKDLE010000227.1 GCA_030453005.1 Pseudonocardia sp.
ACCAGGGCGTGGCGCTGGACTTCCCGCAGGGCCGCGAGCCGAAGCTGCGCGCCGACGACCTGCAGCCGGTCGAGTGGCCGCCGGACCCCGAGCTGGAGTGGTGCCCGCCCGGGCACGGCGACCTCTATTCCGCACTGGCCGCGAGCGGCACCCTCGACGCCCTGCTCGATGCGGGCATGCGCTGGTGCTTCGTGTCCAACGCCGACAACCTCGGCGCGCTCCCCGACGTACGGCTGGCGGCCTGGATCGCCGACGGGGAGGTCCCGTTCGTCCTGGAGGCGGTGCGCGGCACCCCGGCCGACCGCAAGGGCGGCCACCTCGCGCTGCGCGAGGGACGGATGGTCGTGCGGGAGACCGCGCAGGTACCCCCGGGAGACGACTCCTTCGGCGACGTCGACCGGTGGCGCTACTACAACACCAACAACCTGTGGATCGACCTGCGCGTGCTGCGCGACCTCCAGACCGCGGACCCGGCCGCACCGGCCCTGCCCCTGATCGTCAACCGCAAGACCGTCGACCCGCGCGACCCGTCCAGTACCCCGGTGCTCCAGCTCGAAACGGCGATGGGCGCCGCGATCGGGTCGATCCCGGGCGCGCGGGCGGTACACGTCCCACGGTCGCGGTTCGCGCCGGTCAAGACGACCGACGACCTGCTCGTGGTCCGATCCGACGCCTACCGGCTGGCCCCGGACGGACGGCTGACCCCGACGTTCGACGGCCCCGGCCCGGTCGTGACCCTGGATCCGCGCCACTACCGCATGGTGTCCGACTTCGAGCAGCGGTTCCCCCGCGGCGTCCCGTCGCTGCGCCGCTGCCACCGGCTCGACGTCGCGGGGGACGTGACGTTCGGAGCGGACGTCGTGGTCGAGGGCACCGTGCGCCTGACCGGACCGCGGCACGTCCCCGACGGCGAGGTGCTCCGCGGATGACCGGCGGGACGCCCGCCGACCCCACCGCGGCGGGGCGGCCCGGGCAGCGGGTGCTGGCCGCGTTCGCGGAGCGGTTCGGCGGGGAACCGGACGGGCGGTGGTGGGCCCCGGCGCGGGTCAACCTGATCGGCGAGCACACCGACTACAACGACGGGTACGTCCTGCCGCTGGCGCTGGCGCACGGGGTGGCCGCCGCGGCGCGCGTCGCCGACCGGCCGGTGCTGCGGGTGCACTCGCTGCAGCAGCAGGCGCCCGTCGAGCTGCCGCTCGCCGACATCGCGCCCGGCGCGGTGCGTGGTTGGTCGGCCTACGTCGGCGGGGTCGCCTGGGCCCTGCGGGCGGCGGGCCACGACCTCCCGGGCCTCGACGTCGTCGTCGACGGCGACGTCCCGGCCGGGGCCGGCCTCGCGTCGTCCGCCGCGCTGGAGTGCGCCGTGGCGCTGGCCTGGGACGACCTGGCCGGGCTGGGCCTGTCCCGCGAGGAGCTCGTCGCGGCCGCACGCCGCGCGGAGAACGACGTGGTCGGCACGCCGACCGGGGGCATGGACCAGATGGCGTCGCTGCACGCCCGCGCCGGGCACCTGGCGTTCCTCGACATGCGCTCGCTCGCCGTCGAGCACGTCCCCTTCGACCCGCCCGCGGCGGACCTGGCGCTGCTGGTGATCGACAGCCGCGCACCCCACGCGCTCGTGGACGGCGAGTACGCCGAGCGGCACCGGTCGTGCAGGCGCGCGGCCGAGCTGCTGGGCGTGGCCGCCCTGCGCGACGTGCCGCCGGACGGTCTGGACGAGGCACTGGCCCACCTCGGCCGGGCCCCGGGCGGGGAGGTGCTGCGGGCCCGCGTGCGCCACGTCGTCTCGGAGAACGCGCGCGTGCTCGACGTCGTCGCCGCGCTGCGGTCGGGCGCCGACCCGCGGCGGATCGGGCCGCTGCTGACCGCGTCGCACGCCTCGATGCGCGACGACTTCACGATCACCGTGCCGGAGGTGGACACCGCTGTCGGGGCGGCGCTCGACGCGGGCGCACACGGATCCCGGATGACCGGCGGCGGGTTCGGGGGGTGCGTCGTGGCGTTGGTCGACGCGGCCCGGGTCGCCGACGTCGTCGGTGCGGTCGAGGTCGCCTACGCGGCGGCGGGCTACCGGGCTCCCGCGGCGTTCGTCGCGACGGCGGGCGACGGCGCACGCCGCATCTCCTAGCCTGGTCGGCGCCTCCTCCCGCCCCGGGGTGCGAGGATCGTCCGAGACCCTCGAAGCCGAGAGAAGGAGTCCCAGCGTGATCGCTACCCGCTCCAGCACCGTCGACGACGTGCTGCGTCGCAGCGCCACCCGGTGGCCGCGACGGACGGCGCTGCACTTCGCCGACCGCTCCTGGACCTACCGCGAGCTCGACGACGCCGTGAGCCGGGCCGCGGCGGTGCTGCTGGATCTCGGGCTCGCCGCGGGCGACCGTGTCGCCACCTACGGCCGCAACTCCGACGCCTACCTGCTCGCGTTCCTGGGCTGCGCCCGCGCGGGCCTGGTGCACGTCCCGATCAACTACGCGCTCGTCGGCGACGAGCTGGCCTACCTGCTCGAGCAGTCCGGGAGCCGCGCGGTGCTCGCCGACCCCGCGCTGGCCGGGCACGTCACCGAGACGGGCGTGGGCGTCGAGCACCTGCTGCCGCTGCGCGACGCCGACGGCTCGCTGCTGGCCCGGGCGGTCCGCGGGGAGGTGCCCGCACTGGACGTGTCCGTGGCCGACACCGACCTGGTGCAGCTGCTCTACACCTCCGGCACCACCTCGCGGCCCAAGGGCGCGATGATGACCCACCGCGCGCTGGTGCACGAGTACGTCTCCTCGATCCTCGCGCTGGAGTGCCACGCGGGCGACGACCCGCTGCACCCGATGCCGCTCTACCACTCGGCCGGGATGCACGTGTTCCTCATGCCCTACCTGGCCGTGGGCGCCACGAACCACCTGATGGAGGCCCCGGACGTCGCCGAGGTGCTGCGGCGCGTCGAGGCCGACCGGATCGGCGCCGTGTTCCTGGCCCCGACGGTGTGGGTGCCGCTGTCGCAGCACCCCGACTTCGCCTCCCGCGACCTGTCCTCGCTGCGCAAGGCGTTCTACGGCGCGTCGACCATGCCGCAGCCGGTGCTCCAGCGGCTGCAGAAGGCCCTGCCCGAGCTCGGCTTCTACAACCTGTTCGGCCAGTCCGAGATCGGCCCGCTGGCCACCTCACTCGGCCCGGCCGAGCACGCCGAACGGCCGGAGTCCTGCGGCCGGTCGGTGCTGTTCGTCGAGGTCCGGGTCGTCGACGGGGAGGGAGCCGACGTGGCCGCGGGCGAGATCGGCGAGGTGATCTACCGCTCGCCCCAGCTCTGCGCGGGCTACTGGGACAAGCCCGAGGAGACCGCCGAGGCGTTCCACGACGGCTGGTTCCACTCCGGCGACCTCGTCAGGGTCGACGCCGAGGGCTACATCACCGTCGTCGACCGGATCAAGGACGTGATCAACACCGGGGGTGTGCTCGTGGCCTCCCGCGAGGTCGAGGACGCGATCTACACCCATCCCGCGGTGTCCGAGGTGGCCGTGATCGGCACGCCCGACGACCGGTGGATCGAGGCGGTCACGGCGTTCGTCGTGGTCAAGGAGCCCGTCACCGCGGAGGAGCTGATCGACCACACGAAGGGCCGCCTGGCGGGGTTCAAGCGGCCCAAGCACGTGCACCTGGTGGACGAGCTGCCCCGCAACCAGTCGGGCAAGCTGCTCAAGCGGGTGCTGCGCGAGGACCTGGAGAAGGGCAGCCCACCCGTCTGAGCCGGGGTAGCGGGGTCAGTCCGCGGTGGTCCAACCCAACGACCAGACCGCGCCGTCGGGCACCTCGCCTGCGGCGGCCGCGAACGAGCGCAGCACCGGCACCAGCGAGCGACGGCGGGCCGCCGGCATCTCCCGCAGGATCTCGGCGATGGCGGCCCGCCGGTCGTTCGTCACGCGGTCCACGAGGGCCCGCCCGTCGGGCGAGAGCTCCAGCACGAGGTTGCGTCGGTCGGCCGGGTCGTCGCGGCGGTGCAGCAGCCCGGCGACGACGAGCCGCTCCACCGCGCGGGTGGCGTTCGACGGATGCACGCCGAGCCCGGCGGCGACCGCACCGAGGTTGAGCCCGCCGCGGCTGGCGACCATCACCAGCACCCGGAGCTGTGGCAGCGTGACGACGTCGTCGACGGCGGCCACCGACTGCGCGCTCACCGCCACCAGTACCCGGGTGGCCGCCATGACCGCGTCCACGTCGTCGAGCCCACCGTCGACCCCTGCCGTCTCGCCCGTGCGCACCTGCGCAGTCTGCACGCTGCTCCCGCGACTGGCATCACCCACGCTGGGGCTCACGGCCTGGCTCACGGCCTCCGCGATCAGCGTGGTGCTCGGTCTGGTAGGTGTTCTGAGTGGCGCGCCGACGACCGTTAGGATCGACCCCCGTGGGGGTGGTCGTGCGGATCGGCGCCCAGCCACCGGACTCGTTCGCCGTCGTGATGGCCACCGGGATCGTGTCGGTGGCCGCGCGCGACAGCGATTACCCGGCGATCTCCGCCGTCCTCGCGGTGCTCGCGGGCGCCGCACTGCTGGTGCTCGCGGTACTCGCCGGGGTCCGCCGGGCCGTCCGCGGCCGGGCCTTCGCCGAGGGCCCCGACCCGCTGACCCACACGTTCGCCCTGTTCACCTTCGTCGCGGCCTGTGACGTGCTGGACGCGCGGATCGGCTACGAGCGCATCGGGATCGTCGGGGTGCTCAGCCTGGTCGCGCTCGTCGCCTGGCTCGCGATCGGTGCGCAGCTCTCGGCGGCGCTGCGGGCGGTCCCGGCTCAGGTGGTGGGTGCCACCGCCAGAGGTGGCTGGCTGCTCGCGGCGGTCGCCACCCACTCACTCGCGCTGGCTGCGGCCCAGCTCGCAGGCGTCGGGGTCGCGGTCACCCCGTTGCTGGTCCTGTCGATTCTCTGGTGGGTCCTCGGGCTGCTCGCCTACGTGCCGATCGCCGGGCTGGTGGTGGCCCGGCTCCGCGCCGCCCGCCTCGCGCCCGAGGTGCTGACCCCGGACCTGTGGGTGCTGATGGGCGCGCTGTCCATCGCCACGGTGGCGGGTGGCGCACTGACCCTCGTGTCCGAGCGCTCCCCCGCGTTCGGGTGGCTGCCCGGGGTGCTGGTGCCCGTGCTGGTCGTGGTGTGGGCGGTCGCGGGCGCGTGGATCCCGTTGCTCGTCGCGGCCGAGGTCCGACGGGCACGGTGGTCGCGGCCGCGCTACGAGCGGGCGCGGTGGTCGACGGTGTTCCCGCTCGGGATGTACTCCTCGGCCTGCTTCGTGCTCGCCGCGGTGCTGACCCAGGACGCCGGCGGCGCGACCACCTTCACCGCGGCGCTGCTGGCGACGTCACACACCGTGTTCTGGGTGGCGGTCGCCGCGTGGGGGGCCACCGCCGTCGGCCTGACGAGACGCGGGTGGCGTGCGCTGCGCCCGGCTGACCCGCGGTAGCTTCCCCCGTGCGCCACGGCCGCGGCGAAGCGCCCGCAGCGCGAGCCGCGGACGCAGCAGCGCGGGCGGCGCGTCGACGAGCCCGGCGACCCGGAAGAACGCCGTCGCCACCTCCGCGTCCGTCGCGGCGGCGGCCTGC
>JAKDLE010000228.1 GCA_030453005.1 Pseudonocardia sp.
TCCGGGCCCCGACGTTCTCCGGGCCCCGACGTTCTCCGGGCCCCGACGTTCTCCGGGCCCCGACGTTCTCCGAGCCACCGACATTTTCAGAGCCCGGGCGTTCTCCGAGCGCCCGGCGCACTCAGCCCGCCCGCCGCGGAAGCGGCCCCGCGTCCCGGGGGCCGGGTGGTGATCGTCGTCGGCCGCACGCCACTGCTGAGCCGACCGCCAGGGGGTGCGGTCGATCACGATCTCCGACGGGGTGTCGCGGCGTGATCGCCGGGTGCCGTCCCGGCTGCTGCACCCGCCGCCGCAGAGTGCGGTGGATCACGATCTCCGTCGGGCGGGTGCGGCTGCCGGTCCGTGCGCTCAGCTGCGGGGGCGCAGGACGTAGCCGGTGTAGCCGTAGTCGTCGCCGTGGGCGCGGCGCACCGCGATCTCGGCGCCCACCTCGTCGAGGGCGTCGTCGTGGCCGGGGTGGGTGGCGCGGAGCTCGGCGATCCGGGCGGCGAGCGGGGAGTAGTAGGCGTCCCAGTCGGGGTCGGGGAGCAGGTAGGTCGCCGCGACGGTCCAGCCGGCGTCCTGCGCGGCGGTGACGTTGCCGCCGGTGGTGCGCATCGCCGGATAGCCCGCGTCCCAGAACGCGCGCGCGCCGGGCGCGGGGTCGATCGTCGTCCACTCGGCCTCGGTGAGCACCAGCACGCCGCCGGGGGCGAGCAACCGCCGCCACGCGCGCAGCGCCGCGTCGAAGCCCATGACGTAGGCCGACCCCTCGGCCCACAGCAGGTCCGCCGCGCCGTCGGGCAACGGGAGGTCGTCCATCGACGCGGCCAGGGCGTGGACGCGCCCGCCGAGCCCGGCGGACTCCGCGGCGGCGCGCAGCCGGGCGAGGAACGGCTCGTGGGTGTCGACGGCGGTCACCTCGCCGCCGGTCTCGCGGGCCAGCAGCACGGTGGCGGGCCCGGCGCCGCAGCCGATGTCCACGATCCGCGGCCGCGGTGGCAGCGCACCGGCGAGGCCGAGCAGCAGGCGCGTGGTGGCCGTCGAACCAGGAGACTCGCGGGGCAGGCCGGTGTGGGCGGCCCAGAAGAGCTCCCGCACAGTCGCCACGCCCGTGATCATGGCAGGTCGGGTGGACGGGTCCGGCGGCCGACCAGCCGCGCGATCGACGGAGCCACGAGCAGCATGACGACCACCCGCAGCACCTGGACCGCCACCACGAACGTGACGTCGCCGCCCGCGGAGATCGCCGTGGCGAGCACGGCGTACACCGCGCCGGGGTGGTGGCGAGGTATCCCTCCAGCAGGGTGACGCCGGTGAGCCGCGACAACAGCAGCCTCAGCCCCGCGCACAGCACTATTACCGCGACGATCAGCGCGGTGGCCAGTGGGAGTGCGCTCAGCGCGGTGCGCAAGGCGGAGCGGGTGAACCGCACCCGGGCCTGCCGGCCGATGACCGCGTAGGCGATCTCGACGACCACGACGGGCGGGCTCGCCCCGAACGACCAGCCCGTCAGGCCCAGGGCCGGCGCGACGGCCATCGGCCCGAGCAGCCCGCCCGCGGGCACCCGCGTGACCCGGGCCAGGCCCAGCCCGACGGTGCCGCAGAGCAGGAGGAACCCGAGGTCCACGACCCACCCGTTCGGCATGCACTTCGCGATGATCCGCAGCAGCGACCTCGTGCGCGTCGACGAGGACGGGCAGGTGGTGGAGGGCGACCGCGCGGTCAACGGCGCCGCCGTCGCCATCCACTGCGCGGTGCACGCGGCCGCTGCCGGCTCGACGCGTACGCGGCGGCGGCGGGGCTGGGTCGCCCACCTCGCCGGATCAGCCACGACGAGGCCGAGCTGACGCGCGGCCAGGTCGGCTACGAGTTCGCGGGGTGGTTCGGCGTTCCAGCCGATCTGGGAGCGGATCAGCCGCGAGCAGCCTGAGCTGTTCGAGTGAGTTCGGAGTAGCTCAGCGACGGCCGAGGGCCAGCTCCCACACCGCCGCGGTCACCAGGCCGTAGGTGAGGTGCGGCACCAGGTCCGACACCCAGGAGCTCGCGGGCCATTTGCGCGGGTCGGTGATGCCGGTCACCGCCATCGGCCCGGTGGTGCCGACGTTGGCGGCGAGCCCGGCGCCCACGCCGAGCACCGCGAGCGGCACGTCACCGAGCCGGGGGCGCACCAGCCCGTAGAGCGCCCCGGTGCCGAGTCCGGCGGCGATGCCGAGCAGTGCCCCGACGGCGGAGCGGCGGTTGGTGGCGGCCTCGCTGTCCGGGCCGTCGGCCGACAGCGTCAGCCCGGTCATCTCCTCGGTCTTGCGAACGGTGTCCTCGGGTGTCGTGCTCGCCGGGCGGGCGTTCACGATCATATCGAGGAAGGTGGCCAGATTGAGGGCCGTGGTGCCCGCGGCGCCCGCGGCGATCCCGGCGAGAACGGAGTGCTTCATGGCTCACCTGTTCCCTGCCGCCGCCGCGGGTAACCCCTCCCCGGAGCGGGTAGACGCCGATCATGACGCGAGAGACGAACATGGCCACTCAGGAGCGCGCCGCCGCTCACCTCAACGCGGGCGAGGTCGACGCGTTCGTCGACACGCTCTTCGCGGTAGACGCGCTGGACCACGACCCGGCGCCCGGCCAGGGCCCGGGCCGGGAGGGCTTCCGGGCCTTCTTCCACACGCTGACCGAGGCGTTCCCGGACGCCCAGCTGGCGCCCGAGGTCACCGTCGCCGACGACGAGCACATCTCCTTCGCCTACACGCTGAACGGTCACCACACCGGCACGTTCCAGGGGGTGGAGCCCACCGGCAACCGCGTCGAGGTGCGCGGCGTGCAGATCGGCCGGTTCGTCGACGGGCGGATCGTGGAGCGCTGGGGGAGCACCGACGAGCTCGGCATCCTCCAGCAGATCGGCGCCGCCCCGGTGAACCCCGAGGGTGACGAGCCGACCCTGATCACCCAGGTCAAGACCGCCCTGACGCCCGGGAGCTGACCCGGGCTGGTCAGGCGTCGGGCCGAGTGGAGTCGGTCCGGGCCGGGCCCTCGGAAGTCGGGCCCTCGGGAGTCGGGTCGCCGGGAGTCGCGGCATCCGGCCCGGCGGCATCCGGCCCGGCGGCATCCGGCCCGGCGGCGCCCGGCCCGGCGGCATCCGGCCCGGCGGCGCCCAGCCCGGCGGCGCCCAGCCCGGCGGCGGCGGCACCGCCCGGTCCCGGGTTCCTCGTGGTGCGCAGCGGGCCCGCGGCGAACATGTCGAGCGTGCTCAGCGCCGGGTTGGTCGCGGGGATCCGCTCGACGACGACGACGTCGTCGACCGGCGGCGGTTCCTCCACCCGGACCGGCGCGGCGACGGCCGCGGCGTGCTCCAGCTCGGCCCGGTCGCGTTCCACCGCGATCTCCAGCGCCCGCAGCAGCCGCTGCCGGGGGCGGACCAGGACGAGCCAGGCCGCAGCGACACCGACCGCGAACGCCGCCAGGTACCAGAGCCAGGCTTGACCGAAGAGCCAGGACACGGTGGATCCTTCCAGGAAGACGACGGGAACGGGTCAGGCCGTGCGCGGTGGGGATGCCTGCTCGCGCACCGCCTCGAGCTCGGCGATGCGGCGGCCCAGCGGACGGCTCCAGCACAGCCACGTGCACAGGACGCCGAGCAGTACGGCCACGATCAGCCACACCCAGATCTGCGTGGACAACCAGAGCATCGGGAGCTCCCTCCTCAGCGGACGGTGATGTCGACCCGGCGTCCCGCGGCGTCCGGTACGGGTTCGCGTCCCTCGCCGAGCCCGCGCACGGTCAGGTGGTCGACGGGGATGCCGCCCGCGGCGAGGGTGTCCCGCACGCGGACCGCACGCGCGTCGGACAGCTCCTGGGCGGTGAGCAGGCCGTCTCCCGGGCCCGCGGCGACGAAGCCGTCCACCTGCAGGTGGAGCCCCGGCGCCCCCGCGACGAGCTCCAGCATCCGCGCCACCGTGGCCGCACCCTGTGCGGTGAGGGCGGGGCTGTTCGGCTCGAAGGTGATGGGCGTCGCGTCGAGCAGGGCGTCGATCGCGGCGTCCAGCTCCCGCCGGGTGCCAGGGTCGGGCTCGCCCCCCTCGCCTGCAACGGGCGGCGCGACGGACTCCCCGGCGGGGTCCGTCGAGGGCCGTGCGCTCGCGACCCGCACGCCGGTGACGCCCTGCACGATCCCCGCGGCCCGCTGCGCGTCGGGTGTGGAGATCCCGCTGACCAGCGCGTCGCGGCCGTCGAGGCGCGCGGTCGCGTCGGTGAACCCGGCGGTGGCGAGTGACTCACCCGCCGCCCGGGCCAGCCCGTCCTCGATCTGCGGTCCGGGCCACAGCAGGGTCAGGCCGGCCAGCACCGTCGGCACGAGGAGCCCGGCGGCGGCGAGGGGCAGCCACGGTGTGCGGGGTCGGTCGTCAGCGCTCGGGTGGCTCACGGGCCCTCGCTCTCCGGGTAGGGGCACATCGACCCTGCGGTGGACCACACACCGGTCGGTCGGCCGCTCCGACATGCCCACGTCGGATGCGAGGATCGCACGCGATCACCGTGCGACGACGAGGAGACCTCACATGACCGACAGCACGACCACCCCCGCAGCCGCCCCACGGGTGGCCGTCGTGACCGGAGCGGCGCGCGGCCTCGGAGCCGCCACGGCGCTGCGGCTGGCCCGCGACGGCATGGCGGTCGCGGTGCTCGACCTGGAGGAGTCGGCGGCGGCGGGGTGCGTCGAGGCGATCGCCGCCGAGGGCGGCCGCGCGATGGCGGTGGGCGCCGACGTGGCGGACGCGGCGGCCGTCGACGCGGCGGTCGCGCGGGTCGCCCACGAGCTGGGTGCGCCGACCGTGCTGGTCAACAACGCCGGGATCACCCGCGACAACCTGCTGTTCAAGATGACCGAGCTCGACTGGGACACCGTCATGGGCGTGCACCTGCGCGGGTCGTTCCTGATGAGCAGGGCCGTGCAGCGACACATGGTGGCCGCCAAGTGGGGCCGGATCGTGAACCTGTCGTCGACCTCGGCACTGGGCAACCGCGGCCAGGCCAACTACTCCACCGCCAAGGCGGGCCTGCAGGGGTTCACCAAGACGCTCGCGATCGAGTTGGGCCGCTTCGGTGTCACCGCCAACTGCATCGCGCCCGGGTTCATCGTCAGCGAGATGACGAAGGCGACGGCGGAGCGCATCGGGGAGGACTGGGAGACCTACGTCGCCGCCCGCGCCGCGCAGATCCCGGTGGCGCGCGCCGGGGTGCCCGAGGACATCGCGCACACGGTGTCGTTCCTCGTCAGCGAGGGGGCGGGTTTCGTCTCCGGTCAGGTCCTCTACGTCGCGGGCGGCCCGAAGTCCTGACCTCGCGCGCTTCGTCCTCCGGCGGCCGCCGCGCAGGCTCCGCCGATCTCCTCTCGCCGTCGTGGGACTCGCCGCTGCCGGGAAGTGGGTCCACGAACGCATCCTGGAGGTCGCCCACCGCGGCATCTCAGGGAGGCCTGGCCATCTCACCGGGCCGGCTCGAGCCCGGCGGCGGACGATCATCAACGCCGGCTCCGTTCAGAACGGCGGTTCGTCGGGAAGGTCCGACGCCGGGGGTGGTGGGCGTGG
>JAKDLE010000229.1 GCA_030453005.1 Pseudonocardia sp.
TCGCCCCTGGCCGCGGTGAGGACATCCGCCACCGTCGGGACGAGGAGCTCGTCGACCACGTCGCGGCTGAACACTCCCCTGGTGAGTTCGATGATCCACTGTTGGACCGCCACAACGGTGTCCGGACCGAACCAGCCACCGACAAAGCCCAGGATGCCGAAGACTCCCAGCAGCAGGGGCGGCAGCGACAGCGTCTGCCAGAACGCCGCGGACGCCGACTCGCTGAGGACGTCGTCGTCCCACGCCCTGGTCAGCGTGCGGCTCACCAGCCGTCGTGTCGCGCGGTCCGGCCGCGACGCGGTCTCGGCACCGGACGTGGCCGCCACCTCCCGCCGGACCTGAGGTATGCCTGTCATCGTGACCGGGTCAGCGGTCGCCGTCGATCATCGTTGCGACGCATCGCAGGGCCACCGGCACGATCAGCAGAAGCACCAGACCGCCGAAGAACATGGCCGGATCAGCGACCACGAGCCCGAGAAGGAGCAGCAGCACCGCCGCCCCGGCGGCCCACCGGACCAACCTGCGCGCCGTTCCCGCTCTCGTGCGCGAGAAGGGCTCGCTCAGGAACGCGTCCAGCCCCGGGTCCTCGGTGCGTAGGGCATCCTCGATCGCCCGCAGGGCGCGCCGCTCGTGCTGCGTCATCGCCACGGTGCCACGCTCCTCATCCGGGGCCCCGACTTCGCATCGGTCCTAACCGTGCAGGGACGGCCCACGCGGCGCATCACCCGGCGCGGACGACCGGGCGCGCGCGGCGCCCGACCGCGGCCGTTCGGCGGGCGCGAGAGCCAGGGGCCAGGCCGCGGCACTCATCCCGTCCTGCTACAGCGCGGGGACGACCTGCAGGAGCTCGCCGAGCAGGCCGTGGCCGGCGGCGCCGACGTGATCGGGGTGGCCGGCGGGGACGGCTCGCAGGCGCTGGTCGCCGACGTGGCACGGCGCCACGACGTCGCGTTCGTGTGTGCCCGCCGGCACCGGCAACCACTTCGCCCTCGACCTCGGGCTCGACCGCGCCGACGTCGCCGCCGCACTCGATGCCCTACGGCACGGCCGTCGAGCGGCGTGTCGACCTGGCCCTGCTAGGCGACCGGATCTTCGTCAGCAACGCCTCGCTCGGCGTGTACGCCACCGTCGTGCAGTCCGAGGCCTACCGCGACGCCAAGCTGGCCACCACCGCGCAGGTCCTGCCCGACCTGCTGGGCCCCGGCGTGGACCGGTCCGATCTGCGCTACCCCGGACCCGACGGGGAGCCGACACGGCACTGTTGCGCGGTCCGCCTCGGCACACCGGCTCGGCGAACTCATGGCGTCACCCCCCGCGGATGAGGGCGATCCGAGGTCGCGGCGCGAGGATCGTCGCGAGTTCAGAGCTTCACGACCATGGAGGCGGTCGACCACTTCGTGGCCGAAGGCTGTGATCGTCTTCTGGCGGTGCCCGACTCTCGCACACCACAACCGGCGTGACCGGCCCAGGAGAAGACCATGTTCAAGCAGATGTCCGACATGCCCCGCGGAACGGTCGGTTTCGAAGCGGTCGGGGAGATCGACGACGACGATTTCGAAGACGTCGTGGCTCCGGTGCTTCGGCAACAGCTCGCCGACGGGCACAAACTGCGCCTGCTCTACCTCCTCGGGCCGCAGCTGCGGGAGTACGAAGGGGACGCGGCCAAGGAGCAACTGAAGTTCGCTGCCCGCCATGCCACCGCCTACGAGCGGGTCTGTGTCGTCAGCGACGAGCGCTGGCTCGCGCCGGCACTGCGAGTCCTCTCGGTCCTGCTCCCGGGCAAGTTTCGTGGCTTCCCCGTTGCCGACCTCGACGCGGCGAGGAGATGGGTAGCGGAGGACCTCGAGTAGCCACCGCACGGCGGACTCGCGCTCAACGGTCCCGAACGAGGCGAACCACGGTAGCGGACATTCACCGGCACCCGGTTGTGGTCGTACCACCCAGCGCGGGTGAGCGGGGCGACGGCCGACCCAGCGATGCTGGGCACTCCGACCCGCGACGGCACACCATCGACACCGTTGCCGACGGTTTTGACCCAAGACCTGGAGGAGACATGGCCCTGCGCGTGCGCGGACCCGGTGTGGACCTGGATGCCGAGCTGTCGGTGAACCCGATGTTCGTCCAGTCCGCCGAGGCCGCAGCCGTGCCGAGACACCGGCTCCCGGATGGGCCGATGGCGCCGGCCACGGCCTACCAGATCGTGCACGACCACCTCATGCTCGACGGGAACGCTCGGCTGAACCTGGCGACGTTCGTGACGACGTGGATGGAGCCGGAGGCCGCACAGCTGATGGCGGAGTGCGTCGACAAGAACATGATCGACAAGGACGAGTACCCGCAGACGGCGGACCTGGAGATGCGCTGCGTCACCATGTTGGCGCAGCTGTGGAACGCTCCTTCGACCGGGTCCGCGCCGGGCTGCTCGACCATCGGGTCGAGCGAGGCGGCGATGTTCGCGGGCCTCGCGCTCAAGCGCCGCTGGCAGCAGCGCCGCCGGGCGGCCGGAGAGGACACGACCCGGCCGAACCTGGTCATGGGGATCAACGTTCAGGTCTGCTGGGAGAAGTTCTGCAACTACTTCGAGGTGGAGCCGCGCTTCGCTCCGATGGAGGGTGAGCGCTTCCACCTGGGCGCCGAGCAGGCGGTCGCGCTGTGTGACGCGAACACCATCGGGGTCGTCGCCGTGCTCGGCTCCACCTTCGACGGTAGCTACGAACCGGTCGCCGAGATCGTGGCGGCGTTGGACGAGCTGCAGTCCCGCACCGGACTCGACGTCCCCGTGCACGTCGACGGAGCGTCCGGCGCGACGATCGCCCCGTTCCTCGATCCCGACCTCAGGTGGGACTTCCGGCTGCCGCGGGTGGCGTCGATCAACACGTCGGGACACAAGTACGGCCTCGTGTACCCCGGTGTCGGCTGGGTCGTCTGGCGGGACGCCGACGCGCTGCCCGACGAGCTGATCTTCCGGGTCAACTACCTCGGTGGGGAGATGCCGACGCTCGCGCTGAACTTCTCCCGACCGGGCGGCCAGGTCGTCGCGCAGTACTACACGTTCCTGCGGCTGGGCAGGGAAGGCTTCCGCCTCGTGCAGCAGGAGTGCCGCGACGTCGCGATGGACACCGCGGACCGGATCGGGCAGCTCGGCCCGTTCCGGCTGCTGACCCGCGGCGACGAGCTGCCGGTGTTCGCGTTCACCCTGCAGGACGAGATCACGAACTTCACCGTTTTCGACGTCTCGGCCGCCCTGCGGGAACGCGGCTGGCAGGTACCGGCCTACACCTTCCCCGAGAATCGGCAGGACCTGGCGGCCCTGCGCGTCGTGATCCGCAATGGCACCGGGCGGGACATGGCCGACATGCTGATCGACGACATCACGCACCTGCTACCGCAGCTGCACAAGCAGGCCGTGCCGATCCGGGGTGCCGATTCGGCGGGCTTCGACCACTCGTCGGCGCACCGCCGCACGACCTGAGCCGACCGACGGTGTCGCGGTCGGAGCGCGACCTGTGGACCGGCATCCTGTTCATGGCCGGCTCGTGCTGCTTCGCGTTCGGCGCAGCGCCCGGCCTCTCGGCAGTGCTCCCGGCCGCCGTCATCGGCTCCGTGTTCTTCATCGGCTCGTTGTTCTTCACCTCGGCCGCGGTCCTGCAGCTCATCACCTCGCTCAGGACCGGGAGCCGGTGACGGCGAGGTGTGGGCCGCGGCGATCCAGCTGGTCGGCACGGGTCTGGTTCAACGTCAACACGTTCGCCGCGCTGAACACCAGTCTCACGGTGCACCAGCAGGACCTGCGGATCTGGACGCCGGACATGATCGGATCGGTCTGCTTCATGGTGTCCAGCGGGCTCGCGCTGAACAGCGTCCGCGGCAGCTGGTGGCGGCGGGGCGGGGACGTGGGCCGGCGGTCCGCACGGCTGAACCTGCTGGGATCGGTGTTCTTCATGGCGGCCGCGATCGCGGCGTTCGTCCGGCCGTCCACCGGCGACGTCCTCGACGCCACCATCGCCAACGGCGGCACCTTCCTCGGCGCCCTGTGCTTCTTCCGGGACGCCCGGCTGCCGCTGGCCCGG
Organism: Pseudonocardia sp.; assembly: GCA_030453005.1. Classification (GTDB taxonomy): domain Bacteria; phylum Actinomycetota; class Actinomycetes; order Mycobacteriales; family Pseudonocardiaceae; genus Pseudonocardia. Next base: position 4,071 of record JAKDLE010000229.1, read on the forward strand.
CATCGCGAGTAGGCCCGGGCGCGGGCAGGTCCGGGCGCGGGCAGGTCCGGGCGGGCGGCTTCCGCGTAGGCCTCGCGTGGCGCACCGCGAGGCGGGTGGCCCGCAGGCCCGACCGCCGCGACCGAGTCGGTGCGGGCGAACGGTCCCGCTGGCGGTCCGCTGCCGGGACCGGTTCGCGGTCGTTCCCGGCCAGAGGTCGTCGGCGATCCGCGCAGTCCATCCGGAAAGGGTGACGCTGCACGGGCGTGTCGCGAGCACGGTACCGACATGATCCGAGCCATCCGGCCGCGCGGCGCGACCGCTGCCCTCCCGCTGTCGCTGGTCCTCCTCGGCGGTGCCGTTAGCTGTTCCGGCACGTCGACCGACATCCCGCCGTCGGCGCCGCCGGGCCCGTCGACGGCGACCGCCCCGCCGTCGACCGGCGGGTCTGCGTGTGCCGACCTCGTTGCGAGGGGAGACGACGTCGGCACAGCGGTCAGGCAGCTCGTCGACGGCCAGGGGTCGCGCGATCAGGTCACCGCCGCGGTGGAGGAGCTCGTGGCCTCGGTGGCCGCGACGCGGGCGTCGTCCAGCGGGGCGAGATCCGAGGCCCTGGACGACGTGCAGGCCGCAGCCGGCGAGCTGCGGTCGGCACTGCAGGCACAGCCGATCGACCTGGCCGCCGTCCGCGCGGCCGCGCAGGAGAGCATCACGGCGCTGAGGGAGCTCGGCCCGGTGTGTGCCACGGGCAGCTCCGCGACGCCATCGGTCACGACGACCGGATGACGTTCCGGTGAGTCACTCGCACGGCCGGGGCGAGGAGGCCCGTAAACGTCGGCACCTGGTTCCCGACCGCCCGGCGGCCCAGGATGTGCCGCTCTGACGGGCTCCGGGCACCGCAGCGGTGCATCACGGCACCGGGAGCACGGACACGACGGTGATACCCAGCGCCTGGAACTGGGCGATGATGCCGTGCAGGTGCGACTCGTCCAGCACGTCGCCGTCGAGGAGGGTCTGCAGCGGAGCCTCGGTGATCCGCATGTCGAGGAACGCCGCCCGCTCCTCGGCGGTCAGCCGACCGTCCACCCGGAACTCGTACCGCCTGGTCGTCATCCGGCCTCGTCTCGTGTGGGCTCGCCCGGTCCGATGACCCCGAACCTCGCGACGGCCACAGTGCGCGCATCGGACAACCCGGGCACCGCCCGACCCGGGTGAACGTGGCTCCCGACCGGGGCAATGGCCTACGGTCTGTCCCGGAGGTCGAGCATGCGGAAGCCCGTGCGAGCCCCCGGGAACCTCGACGACGCGTCGGGGCGGGCCGATGCGCCGGCTCCGGGCCGACGCGGTCGGATGGTGTTCGGGATGGCCTTCGCGCTGATGGTCCTGGACTTCGCGGACCGGCAGCTCGTCGTCGCCGTGTTCCCCGACCTCCGAGCCGAGTGGGGGCTGTCGGACACCCAGCTCGGCGCCCTCGTCTCCGTCGGCTCGGTCGCGGTCGCGGTGGGG
>JAKDLE010000230.1 GCA_030453005.1 Pseudonocardia sp.
CTACCGGATGCGAAGCTGAGTGACTGTGAGGCACCTCGCGACGGCCCGAACCGCGCCTCGACGGCCGGGGGATTCGGGCGCGGATCACGACTCTGAGCTGCGAAGACAGCCTTCTATCCACTTACCGCGACGGACAAACCATTTTGTGATCCGAATCATGGTACGGGGTGAACAAGCGGCCGCAGAGGCCGACAGCAGGTGCTCCTCGGGGCCTTTGCCGGTAACTTGATAGCCCATGTCCGCATCTGGCACGGCTTCACCTGTAAGCGGGAGCAAGGACGAGTCACCGACGACGTCGACTCCCACCACGGCCGACGCCGTCTCCATGTGGGAGATCGCGGCCGCCTCGCGCGTCCTCGACGTCAAGCCCCGCTACGCCTACGCGCTGTGGTGCCGCGACTTCGCGGCCACGTCGATCGTGGCCCGCCTCGGTGGCCGCGTCGTCGGGTACATCACCGGCTACCTGCGTCCGGACGCCGCCGATACGGTGTTCGTCTGGCAGGTCGCGGTGCACGAGGCCGCGCGGGGCAGGCGGATGGCTGCCACGATGCTCGACGAGCTCGTGGAGCGGGTGGGTGCAGCCCACCTGGAGACCACGATCACCGCGGACAACGCGGCGTCGATCGCCTTGTTCTCCGGTCTCGCGGAACGCCACGGCGCGGACGTGGAGCGCACGGAGCTGTTCGGTCCCGCCGAACTGGGGGCGGACCACGACCCCGAGATCCTCTACCGGATCGGGCCGCTGAAGACGATATCCAACAGATGAACCACAAACGATCAATCCGGGGATGATGACGAAGATGACTGTTTTCGAGAATCTGGAATCCGAGGTCCGCAGCTACTGCCGCAGCTGGCCGGTGGTGTTCGACACCGCGGTCGGTTCGCACATCCAGGATGTGGACGGCCGGTCCTACCTCGACTTCTTCGCCGGCGCGGGAGCCCTGAACTACGGGCACAATCCGCCGGCCCTCAAGAAGCCGTTGCTGGACTACCTGATGCGCGACGGCATCACGCACGGCTTGGACATGTACACCACGGCCAAGGGTGATTTCCTGCGCGCGTTCGAGGACCTGATCCTCAAGCCGCGCGGGCTGAACTACAAGGTGCAGTTCCCCGGACCCACGGGTGCGAACTCCGTCGAGTCGGCGTTGAAGCTGGCCCGCAAGATCAGCGGCCGCGAAGCCATGATCAACTTTACCAACGCGTTCCACGGCATGACGCTGGGTGCGTTGTCGGTGACCGGCAACTCGATGAAGCGCGGTGGCGCAGGCATCCCGCTGGTGCACGCCACGCCCATGCCCTACGACAACTACTTCGACGGCACGCAGCCCGACTTCCTCTGGATGGAGAAGCTGCTGCAGGACTCGGGCAGCGGCCTCAACGAGCCCGCCGCGGTGATCGTCGAGACGGTGCAGGGCGAGGGCGGCATCAACCCCGCGCGCATCGAGTGGCTGCAGGGACTCGACGCGCTGTGCAAGCGCAACGGCATCCTGCTCATCGTCGACGACGTGCAGATGGGCGTCGGGCGGACCGGCCCGTTCTTCTCGTTCGAGATCGCGGGCATCGAGCCCGACATCGTGTGCATCTCCAAGTCCATCAGCGGATACGGGCTCCCGATGGCGCTCACCCTGATCAAGCCCGAGCACGACGTGTGGGGCCCGGGCGAGCACAACGGCACGTTCCGCGGCAACAACCCGGCGTTCATCACCGGCGCGGCGGCGCTGCGCGAGTTCTGGACCGACGACGCGCTGGAGCGCTCCACCCTGGCCAAGGGCGAGCACGTCGAGCAGGTGTTCACCGAGATCGCCGAGCGCTCCACGTCGGTCGACCTCACGCCGAAGGGACGCGGCCTCGCCCGCGGGCTGCAGTTCGCCCAGCCGGAACTCGCCGCGAAGACGTGTGCGGCGGCGTTCGAGCGGGGACTCCTGATGGAGACCTCCGGACCGTCCGACGAGGTCATGAAGATCCTGCCCGCACTGACGATCACCGATGCCGAGCTCGACGAGGGTCTCTCGATCATCGCCGAGTCCGTGCGCACCGTCACCGAAGGGATGTCTGCATGATCGTTCGGACGCTGGACGAGATCACCGACACCGAGCGCGACATCATCACGCCGAACTGGCGCAGCAAGCGCATCGTCTTGGCGGGCGACGGAATCGGGTTCTCGGTGCACGAGACGGTGCTGCAGCCGGGCACCGTGAACGACTTCTGGTACGCGAACCACATCGAGGCCGTTTTCATCACCGAAGGTGAGGGAGAGATCTACGACAAGGACAACGACACGACCTACCCCCTGGGGCCCGGGTCGATCTACGTCCTCAACGGGAACGAGCGCCACCAGCTGCGTCCGCGGACGCTCATGAGGACGGTGTGCGTTTTCAATCCGCCGGTCACCGGACGCGAGGTGCACGACGAGAACGGTGTCTACCCGCTGATCCGCGAGCCGGCTGCGGAGGAGAAGGAGGCTTCCTAGAGATGAGTCTGACGGACCACGGCACCAGGGCGAGGTTCGGCGATCGCTACCCCACGCGGGTCGCCGATCGCCCGGTGATCATCGACCGGGCCGAGCCCACGGTGTGGGGGGACAACCCGGGCCTGCTCTCGGCCGACGAGCTGAGCGCGCACGCCCAGAACGGCTTCGTGTCCGTGCCGCAGCTACTGTCGCCCGACGAGGTGTCGCAGTTCGCCGCCGAGCTGGACCGGCTCGCCACCGATCCGGCGGTCAAGGCGGACGAGCGCACGATCGTCGAGAAGTCCTCCCAGCAGGTCCGTTCGGTCTTCGAGGTGCACACGCTCAGCGACGCGATCGCCGACCTGGTGGCCGACGAGCGCGTCGCCGGGCGCGCTCGGCAGATCCTCGGTTCGGACGTCTACGTCCATCAGAGCCGGATCAACTACAAGCCCGGGTTCGGCGGCGGTGGCTTCTACTGGCACTCCGACTTCGAGACCTGGCACGCCGAGGACGGCATGCCCTCGCCCCGCGCCGTGAGCATCTCGATCTCGCTCACCGAGAACTACGCCCACAACGGCTGCTTGATGATCATGCCGGGGTCGCACAAGACGTTCGTGGCGTGCGTCGGGGAGACACCTGCCGACCACTACAAGGAGTCGCTCAAGGAGCAGGAGATCGGCACCCCCGACGAGGAGAGTCTCACGGCCCTGGCCAACCGGCACGGGATCTCGATGATCACCGGCACGGCCGGGTCGGCCACCCTGTTCGACTCCAACTGCATGCACGGTTCGGGGGGCAACATCACCCCCTACGCGCGCTCGAACATCTTCCTCGTGTTCAACAGCGTGGAGAACGCCCTGGTGGAGCCGTTCTCGGCGCCGTCCCGGCGTCCGCTGCACGTGGCGTCGCGGGAGATCGCCCCCGTCTGATCCGAACCCGCCACGAGCGGCACCCCCGCCCCACCGTGCGGGCGGGGGTGCCGCTCGTCGTCTCAGCGCATGCGCGGGTAGTAGTTCTCTGCGTCGGCCCGTCGGATCTCGCTGACCCAGTCGTCGTCGTAGGGCCACTCCTGCCCCTCCACCGGGCCCCGCAGGAGCCGCCCGAACGGGCCCTCGTCGGGTGTGGCCTGTGACCTGGCAGGGGTCGGAAGCCGCCTCAATACGGGGCCCAGGCGACGAGCACCACCTTCCGGCTGCGCAGTGGCGACAGCGCGAACTCGACGCCGTCGAGGTCGGGCAGCGTCAGCTCGGGGGCCTGCGCCGAGACGAGCACCTGCCCGCCGGGGGCGGCCGGACCGAGCGCCCACAGCCCTGCATCGGTGTCGTGGACCAGCGGGCGCAGGGCCCAGCCGGTGCCGTGCTCGAACTCGGCGCGGGACACGTGTCGCCGACCGAGGATCACCGCCGGACGGTAACTCCCGCTACCCCGCGTCGAGGGGGAGGAGGTCCGGCCGTTTCGCGGCGAAGCCGTCGCCGGTGCGGCGACCCTGCACCCGCCTGCGCACGAACGGCATGACGAACTCCCGGATCCAGCGCAGGTCGTCGAGCTGCCGGTCACGCCACGGGGCGGGCGCGTCGTCGGGCAGCGGCACCCGCCAGTCCTCGGTGACCGGCTCGCCCAGCGTCTCCAGCACGCGCAGCGCCACGCGCCGGTGCGAGTCGGGGCGCAGGTGCAGCCGGTCGGGGCCCCAGGCACGCGGATCGGCGAGCGGGGCCATGCCCCACAGGTCGACGACGTGGCTGCCGTGGCGCTCGGCGGCGGCCCGGGTGGACTCGTTGAAGCAGGCGACCCGACCGCGCAGCCTGCGGATCACCGGGTGCATCCGGCCCAGGTCGAAGCCGGTGAACACGAACACCTCGGCCCCGGTGGCGCACAGGCGGGCGAGCGCGTCGTCGAAGCGACGGGCCAGGCGGTCGGTGTCGCAGGCCAGACGGATGAGGTCGTTGCCGCCCGCGCAGAATGCCACCAGGTCGGGGGCCAGCCGCTCGGCCACCGGGATCTGGTCGGTGACGATCTGGTCGAGCAGTTTGCCGCGCACGGCGAGGTTCGCGTAGCGGAAGCTCGGACGGTCGCCCCCGATCTGCTCGGCGACGCGGTCCGCCCATCCTCGTGGCGACCCGTCGGGGAGCCAGTCGTCCAGGCCCTCGGTGAAGCTGTCGCCGATCGCCACGAAACTGTTCCAGCTGCCCATGACGACCGCCTCCCGTTCGCGTCGGCGCCATCCCGGTGACGGATGGCCATCATCCCAGGATCACCCAGGAGCGGCCCACCGCGCCAGCGACGGTGATCGATCCGTGTCGATAGGGCACCCTCTCCTACGTGGCACCTCCCGCAACCGGCCCCGAGCCGTCGCTCAGCGAGATCCTCGGTGGGCGAGCAGGCGCCGTCGACGCCACGGTGCCGGTCGCCGCCTTCGTACTGGCGTGGGCGCTCGCCGGGGCTCTGGGCTCCGTGGCGCCGATCGCGTGGGGCGGCGGAGCGGCGGTGCTCGTCGCGGCGGTGACCGGGCTGGTGCGGCTGCGGGCGGGCACGCCGCCCCGCGCGGTCGTGTTCGGGCTGCTCGGCGTCGCGGTCGCGGCGGTCGTGGCGCTCCTGACCGGTCGGGCCGTCGACTTCTTCCTGGTCCGCATCGTGAGCAACGCCGTGAGCGCACTCGCCTGGGCGGTGTCGATCGTCGTGCGCAGGCCACTGCTCGGGCTGGTCGTGGGCACGCTGCTCGGCCAGCGCACGCAGTGGCGTCGGGACCCCGACCTGCTGCGCGGCTACCAGCGCGCGAGCTGGGTGTGGGTGGCGCAGTACCTCGTCCGACTCGCGGTGTTCCTGCCGTTGTACTTCGTCGACGCGGTCGTCGCGCTCGGGATCGCGCAGACCGTGCTCACCTGGCCGTTGGTGGCGGTCTGCGTGGCGACGTCGTGGCCGCTGGTCCGTTCGGCCCTGCCCGGGGGCCACGGCGGCGTGCGGCATCCGGTCGAGCGGGTGCGACCGGGCGAGCACTGAGCGTGAGGGTCGTTACTCTATCGTGATCGTCGGAAACTCTCCGGCGAGACGGAACGCTGAACAGGGTGAGACCTGCGCAGTCGACTCGGATCGCGA
>JAKDLE010000231.1 GCA_030453005.1 Pseudonocardia sp.
CTCGACGGCGCCGGGGTGACCGTGGCGGGGGCGGAGGCCGTCGTCGTCGGCCGCTCGCACCTGGTCGGCAAACCGATGGCGCAGCTGCTCCTCGAACGCCACGCCACCGTCACCGTCTGCCACTCCCGCACCCGGGACCTGGCCGCGGTCTGCCGACGGGCCGACGTGCTGATCGCGGCGGCGGGCGTGGCACGGATGATCGGCCCGGACCACGTCAAACCCGGGGCGACCGTGATCGACGTCGGGATCCACCGCACCGACCACGGGCTCTGCGGCGACGTCGACACCGACGCCGTGCGCGAGGTCGCCGGCGCGATCACGCCGGTGCCCGGCGGCGTCGGGCCGATGACGATCGCGATGCTGCTGCGCAACACCGTCAGCGCCGCCCAGCTGCGTGGGCGGACCCGTGGATGAGCCGGCACCCGCGCTGCACACCGCGCTGACCGCGCTGCTGGACATCAGCCACCCGATCGTGCTCGCGCCGATGGGCGGCGTGGCGGGCGGGGCGCTCGCGGCCGCCGTGTCCGCGGCCGGTGGCCTCGGCCAGATCGGGATCGGCTACGGCGACCGGGCGCTGCTCGACCGCGAGTCCGCTCTCGCGGGAGACGTCCGGGTCGGCTACGGCTTCATCAACTGGTGCCTCTCCGAGCGCCCCGAGCTGCTCGACGCCGCGCTCGAGCGCCGACCCGCCGCGGTGACCCTGGCCTTCGGCGACCCCGAACCGTTCGCAGGCCGCGTGCGCGCCGCGGGCGTCCCGCTGATCTGCCAGGTCTCCCGCGTCGCCGACGCCCGACGGGCGCTGGACGCCGGCGCGGACGTGCTCGTGGCCCAGGGCAGCGAGGGTGGCGGGCACGCGGAGCGGGGCCGGGGAACGTTCACCCTGGTCCCCGAGCTGGTGGACCTGGTCGCGGACACGGGCGGACACGCCCCGGTGCTCGCGGCGGGCGGGATCGTCGACGGCCGCGGGCTCGCCGCCGCCTTGGTGCTCGGCGCCGACGGCGCGCTGGTCGGCACCCGGTTCTGGGCCTGCCGGGAGGCGCTGGCGCCCGCCGGGGCGCACCGCCGCGCGCTCGGTGCGGGCGGCGACGACACCGTCGCGACCCGCGTGCTGGACAGCGTCCGCGGCTACTCCTGGCCCGACGGCGCCACCAGCCGGGTGCTCCGCTCCCCCTTCGTCGAGCGCTGGCACGGGCATGAGGAGGAGCTGGCCGGGCGGCTGCCCGAGCTCGCGCAGCGGTACCGGCAGGCGGTGGCCGACGAGGACTACGACGTCGTGCAGATCGCCGTCGGCGAGGGGATCGGGGTCATCGACGAGGTACGGGCGGCGAGCGAGGTCGTGGAGTCCCTGGTCCACGGGGCCGCCGCCGCGCTCGCCGAGGGTCGCGCACGGAACCACCGATGACGTCCACCTCCAGGCCGCCGCAGCCGGCGCAGACGCTGCGCACACTCGACGACGCCACGGCCTTCCTCTACCGCGAGCTGGGCACGTTCGCGGGCCGCTTCGACGGCGGCCTCACGCGCGCCCGCGCCCTGGTACGCGCGCTCGGCGACCCCCAGGACCGCTACCGGTCCGTGCACGTCGCCGGCACGGCGGGCAAGGGCTCGGTCGTCTCCTTCGTGGCCGGTCTGCTGCACGCCCACGGGTTCACGGTGGGGGCGCACCTGTCCCCACACGCGCACAGCATTCTCGAACGCTTCCAGCTGGACGGATGCCCGATCGGCGATGCGGACTTCGTCCGGGCCCTCGCCGACGCGATGCCCGCGATCCGGCGGATCGCAGGTGCCGGGCTCGGGCAGCCGACGTTCTTCGAGGTCACCGCCGCGCTGGCCTGGCAGCTGTTCGCCGACCGCGCGGTCGACTACGCCGTCGTCGAGACCGGTCTCGGCGGCCGGCTGGACGCCACCAACACGATCACGCGAGCCGACAAGCTCGCGCTGCTCACAGTGATCGGCCGCGACCACACCGAGATTCTGGGCGACAGCCTCCCCGAGATCGCGCGGGAGAAGGCCGGGATCCTGCCGCGGAACGGTCACGCGATCGCCGTGGCGCCCTCCTCCGCGGCCGTCGCATCCGTACTGACGGGCGAGGCCGCACGCCGGCACTGCCGCCTGGACATGGTCGACACCAGGCCCGGGCCCGGGCCGGAACCTGTGCTCGGTCTGCCCGGCAGGCATCAGGTCGCCAACGCGTCCCTCGCGCTGCGGGCCGTCGCGGAGCTCGCGGCGCGTGACGGCTGGACGCTCGATCCGGGTGCCGTCCGCCGCGCACTGCGCGACGTGCGCATGCCCGGCCGGTTCGAGCGACGGAGCTGGTGCGGGCACCCGATCGTCCTCGACGGGGCCCACAACGCGCTCAAACTCGCCTCCGTCGTGTCCGTGCTGCACGACGAACACCCGGGGCAGCGGTTCGCCTGGGTCCTCGCCGTCAAGCCGGACAAGGATCTACGCGACGTCGTCGCGGCCGTGGCACCGGCCGCATCCGCGATCGTCGCGACCGAGTTCGCGGATCACACCGCACGGATCTCGGTCCCGGCCGAGGTGGTGGCGGCGGCCGCCCGCCGCGCAGGTGTGCCCTCGGTCGCCGCGATCACCTGTCCGAAGGCGGCGCTGCGGCGCGCGGTCGAGCTGTCGGCCCCGAACCGGCCGGTCGTCGTCGCCGGGTCGTTCCACGTCGTCGCCGCCGTCGGTGCCGCGATCGCACCGTCAACCGAAAGGATTTCCAACCCGTGAAGCCCGACGTCGAGCGCCGCTACGTGATCACCCTCAGCTGCCCCGACCGGACCGGGATCGTCGCCCGGATCGCGGGCTTCCTCGCCGCCGCCGGGGGCTGGATCGTCGAGGCCGGCTATCACTCCCAAGTACCCAGCCACTCCGACCCGGACACCGGCTGGTTCTTCACCCGACAGGTGGTGCGGGCCGACTCGTTGCCGTTCGACGTCGACGAGCTGCGGGCGCGGTTCGCGGAGGTCGCCGCGGAGCTGGGCGGGGAGGCGACCTGGACCGTCGCGGACACGGGCGTGCGCAAGCGGGCGGTGCTGCTGGTCAGCAAGGAGCCGCACTGCCTGCACGACCTGCTCGGCAGGGTGGCCGCGGGCGAGCTACCGGTCCGGCTGGAGGCGGTGATCGGTAACCACGAGACGCTGGCGGACATCGTGCGGGCGCACGGCGTGCCCTTCCACCACATCCCGTTCCCGGCGCCGGACGACCCGCACCGGAAGGCCGGACGGCTCGAGGCGTTCGACAAGATCCGCGCGCTCGTCGAGGGTCACGACCCGGACGCGATCGTGCTGGCCCGGTTCATGCAGGTGCTGCCCGCGCACCTGTGCGAGGAGTGGGTGGGTCGGGCGATCAACATCCACCACAGCTTCCTGCCGTCGTTCGCCGGGGCGCGGCCGTACCACCAGGCGTACGCGCGCGGGGTGAAGCTGATCGGGGCGACCTGCCACTACGTCACGTCGGATCTGGACGCCGGACCGATCATCGAGCAGGACGTGATCCGCGTCGACCACGGCGACACCACAGGCGACATGGTCCGCCGCGGCCGCGACATCGAGCGCCTCGTGCTCTCCCGCGGCCTGCGCTGGCACCTGGAGGACCGGGTGCTCGTGCACGGGAACAAGACCGTGGTGTTCCGCTGATGTCCGTTCCCTCAGCTCAGCCGTAGCGGCGTCGTTCGTGGAAGAAGTCGTCGATGACGTGCAGCTCACCGGAGCGGGTCACCTCGTCGTGGACGTACTTGCCGACGGCGAGGTCGAGCACTCCGAGCCCGAAGGGGGAGAACACCACCGGCCGGTCCGTCCGCACGGTCACCCGCCCGGACATCACGTCGTCGAGGGTGCCGTCGAGGAAGTCCCGGTTGCCGGTGAGCTGCTCGGCCAGGTGCGGCGAGGTGTCGGCCTTGAGGCAGTGTTCGACGTCGTCGACGATGTTCGTCGAGACCAGCAGGATCTCCGGCGCGAGGTCGCGCAGCGACACGTGCAGCACCAGCGGGTGGTGGCCGAACCACGAGGGGTCGGTGACGTGCGGCTTCCCGGCGATGGTGGCGAAGACCAGCAGGTCGCTGGAGCGGATCAGCTGCTCGGCGCTGTCGTGCACGGTGATCCGCCCGGCTGCGCCCGACTGCTCCAGGCGGCCGCGGAAACCGGCCGCGCTCTCGGCGGACAGGTCGTGCACGCCGATCTCGTCGAACGACCAACCGGTGGCGGCGAGGAAGGTGTGGATGTAGCGGGCGATCAGGCCCGTGCCGAAGAACCCGACGCGGGTCGGGCGCGGGCGGCCGCGGGTGAGGTGGTCGGCCGCCGACGCCGCCGACGCCGCCGTCCGGGTGGCGCTGATGATCGAGCTCTCCAGGCAGGCGAACGGGTAGCCGGTGTCGTGGTCGTTGAGGATGAGCACGGCCGAGGCCCTCGGGATGCCGGACGCCACGTTCCCCGGGAAGCTGGAGATCCACTTGAGGCCGTCCACCCGCACCTGCCCGCCGATCGAGGCGGGCAGCGCGATGATCCGGGAGGTCGGGCGGTCGGGGAAACGCAGGAAGTAGGACGGCGGGTTCACCGAGTCACCGGCGCCGTGCAGCCGGTAGGTGGCCTCGACCAACTCCACGATCTGGCGCTCGCAGCCCTGCAGCGCGTGCTGGACCTGGGCGCCCGAGATCACCGCGAACGGTGGCACGGTGAGCGGCTCGGGCATCGTCGACTCCGTTGCGCCAGAAGCGGTGGCGGTCATCGGAGGCTCGGCGCGCGCATCGGGTCGGCCATCGCGACGAGCACCTCGCGGGGCCCGGAGAAGGCCTCCCTGCTGTGGGCGGTCCGGATGTTGTCGACGAGCATCAGGTCACCGGCCTGCCACGGCTCGCGGACGGTGTGGGCGTCGTAGGCGGCGGCGAGCAGCTCCACGACGTCCTCACCGATCGGGTCGCCGTCGCCGAAGCGGGTGTTGAACGGCAGCCCGTCGGGGCCGTAGACGTCCACCAGGTAGTCGCGCACCTCGGGCGCCATCGTCGCTTCGTTGAGGAACGCGACCTGGTTGAACCAGCAGCGCTGCCCGGTGACCGGGTGGCGCACCACCGCGCTGCGGCGCTGCCGGGTGCGCAGGCCGCCGTCGGGCTGCCACGCGAACTCGATCGCGTTGGCGTGGCAGTAGCTCTCCACGGCGCCCCGGTCGTCGGTGCCGAACGCCTCGGCGATGCCTGCCCCGATCTCGTCGTTGTAGCTGCGGGTCAGCAGCCAGCCCTCCCGCTCGACCCGCTCCACCAGCCCGCGGGGCAGCGCGTCGAGCACGGCCGGGGAGTCGGCCACCGCGGTGGCCCCGCCGTCGGTGGGTGCCCCGAGGCACGCGAACATCATCACGCTGGGGAACTCCAGGGCGTAGCTCAGCTCGTGGTGCATGCACATCGGCTGGTTCGCGGGCCACGTCGAGGACGAGTACACGCCCTCGGAGTAGACCTGCCGGGACGCGAAACCCTCCTTCTCGGTCATCAGGGCGGTGGCCAGCCCCCGGAAGACGTCGGCGACGTCGGCCGCGTCGCGCAGCCCGAGGCCGCG